>JBAXYW010000251.1:0-6311 GCA_041670605.1 Lentisphaeria bacterium | reverse complement strand
TGCGGAAAAATCTTTCGCAGATGCCTTTTGGACAGTATTTTCTCTTGGCGCTCTTTTTTGCTTAGCAATCCCAGGGGGTGGCGAGTATTTTCCAAGGCTGTTTTTGCTGACAGAGCAGGAGTAGCAGTCCCAGTTCGATGGGGCTTGCATGTTCCGAGCAGAGGATGTGTTTTTCGGGGCCATGAAGTTGTTTCAGCTGAAAAAGCCCGGGTTGTTTTTTTTGCAGACGGATGCTGGCTTCCCCTTTGCTGGCGATGATTCGGATCGTAATTCCGGGATCTTCTTCTTGGGGTTGCGCAAGGATTGGGCATTGATTTTCCGGCAGGAGCCACTGCAGCAGGTCCCGCAACTGGTATGACTCCCAGGGGGAATTGAGCGACTCGAAGCAGGTGGCTTGCTGGACGTCCCCCAGGCAGGCGCCACTAAGCAATTCTTTGAGACGAGCGGCTGCCGGGAAAAAGCGCAGGCTGCCGAGCCAGCAGACTTGGATGTGTCTTTTGCGGGCAGCGCGTTGCAGACGGCTGGAGTCTTCGAGGTCGGCGGGTTCCAGCCCTAAAAGTGCGAAAGATTTTTTTGCCTTCAGCAGCAGTTTGATGGCTTCCTGACGGAGTTTTCCTCCGGCCTGCAGGAAAACTAGATCGCAGGCAGGCAATCCGTCTATCAGCCTGGATAGATTGCCGGCGAAACTGAGATTGGACAGCCTGCGGATGCTTTCGTCCGACCGCTGTGTGGTTTCATCAAAAAAAAGGATGGTAGAGAATCTGGGCATGGCGGGATATCACGAGGAAAAAGTGGAGGAAAAAACGAGTGGTTCAGAGCCGAAAGGTCTTCAGTTTCATTTTTTTTGCGAGTTCAAGGGGACCCAGCAGGCAATCGTTTTTTTGGGCAGAAAAATCATGCCAGAAACGGGTCACGGCCAGGCGGATGCTGTCAGGCGTTTGGGCGAGTAATGCGCGTCGCCGTTGAGTTCTCATTTCTTCGCTGAAGCCGATGATTTGGTTATACAGTGCGACATTCACGATACGGGCTGGCCGCCAAGGGCTTTCATCGCTTCTGGAACAAGCGATAACGGCATCGCGAATATCGTCCTCACTCCATGATTGCGCAGCTGCCGCTTCCGGCAGACGGTCAAAGATGCTTCGTGTTTTGCCGGGATTAGGATCGTCGCTGGACTGCAGGGTCAGCGTGCGGCTGAAGGGGGAATAGCGGCAATGCACGCCATAGGCTCCATTTTTTAATCGCACTTCCTGCCAAAGATATCCGCAGCTCAGCAGCTTGGCGTAAATTTCCAGGGCAGCGGAATGGCTGTCCATCCGATGTGGGGCGCTGATCACTCTGGCATAGCTGCTTACATCAGTATTTACGGGGAAGAGTTCGTTGCGTCCGGACTGCAGGGCTGGCAGTCCGGAGAGGTCGCTGTTTGGCGTTTTGGGCAATGTGGGGAATTGCTCCAGGAATAAGCGGACATTCTGCTGCGCGACGTCTCCGCCGGCGCAGGAAGCGATCAGTGGTGTTTGTATGGCCAGCCAGGCAGACAGTTCATTGAGCAGGTCGAGTTGTTTCTGAAAGTCGACTGGCTTGAATTCGCGCCAACACTTGGCTTGTTGAACATGCGGTAGACCCTGCCATCCGTCCAGCAGGCTAGCCGCCGGTGTTAGCCCGTTGGCCCCTCTCAGGGCGGCAAAACCCTGTCCATTGCCTTGCAATTCCGACATGATATGCGCCCAATGCTGGAGCAGAATTTCGCGGATTCGTTTTTTTTCCCGGAACGTTTTGCTGGCGAGTTGTTGTTGGAAGAGGTGCAGAGCCTCCGGGAGGCAATTGTCAAGGGTTTGCAGAGAGAAGCAGAGCAGAATTTGTAGTCCGGCTTTGCCATTGGCGTTTGGGCAGGCTTCGAGGCTTGTCCGGATGGAGGTGGCTGCTTCGGCTTGTTGGGTTGCGACGACATCGTAGGGTAGGGTTTTTGTGCCGACTTGATGGAAGAAGGTCGCAAAAAAGGGCAGCACCGCTTGCAGGTGCTCTGGCAGATGGTTGAGAGCAAAAGCGACATTAAGATAAGATACTTGATTGGTGAAGACTTCGCCAATCAGTAGAGGCAGCTGATTGTTCAGGCGGCATTCAGAAAACGGGAGTTTCGGCGGAATTGCCGCGAGGTCTTCTTTTTTCAGTCGCGGTAAGGCACGCAAGGCCGCAGGGGAATCCGCTTTTCTCTGCAGTTTTCGCAAGGTTTTCTGATCAAGCTGGATCTGCTGCAGTTGCTCGGTCGTCATGGCATCTTGCAGCTGTTGTAACCGGGTCGCACTGCGCTTTTCCTGCCGAGCCAGCAAGCCGGTATCCGGCAGCAGAGACAGCCGCAAATACTGCGGATTGTCAAGAAAATATTTTTTTAGCAAATTTTCCAAAAAAGCCGGATCGCCGGCCAGCTTTTTCTCAAGTTTACACCACGTTTTTTCTTGGTTGAGAAACAACAGAGGATTGTAATTATAATTCCAGGCTGCCAGAACATCTTCCAGGATATCAAGGGTGTATTCGGAGCCGATTTCAGCATGATCGAGTTTCAATTGCCGTGTTGCTGCCAGAATTTTATTTTTGGAGATTCCCTGGCTTTGTTCTTGCAGGCAGCCGAAGATCAACTGTTCGATGGCGGGAAAATTTTCCGGTTTGCATCCTCGCACGCCGATTTGGAAGAGCGTTTGACAGTAATTATCATCGTAGCCTGAGCTTGTTAGGGCGCTGCAGAGTCCGGATTCGAGCAATGTTTTGGGCAGGGGGGCGCCTGCATTACCCAGCAAAATCAGGTCTAGCAGTTGCATGGCCAAATCCAATTCCGGATTGCGCCGACTATCGATCCGCCAGGCCAGCACCAAGGCGGCGGTTTTCTCATTATCATCGGGTTCCGGAACATAGGGAACGCTTTGTTGCCGGGGAATCCGCCACTTTTTGCTTTGATAATGGCGCGGCGTTTCGGGCAGCGGGGCGCTGGCATCGGGGACGTCCTGCAGTTGCTGTTGCAGAAAGGCGAGCTTCTTTTCACGCGGGATATTTCCGGTGAAAATGATTTTTGCCTTGTCGTAGCGATAATGGGTCTGGTAATAGTCCAAGAAGCGTTGATAGGTCAACTGCGGGATTTCTTCCGGATGTCCGCCGGAGTCGAAGGCGAGGGGAGATTCCGGAAATAGGTATTTGTACACGCTGCGTTCCAGCACGGTGTCCATCTCGGCATAGGCTCCGTTCATTTCATTGAGGACAATACCGTTGATGCTCAGCCTGGACTCGCCCTTTCTATTTTTGCAGAGTTCATAGTGCCAGCCTTCTTGCTGAAAGGAATGCGGACTGAGCAGCGGGTGGAAAACGGCATCCCAATAGACCTCCGCTAAATTAAAAAAATCTTTTTCATGGCAGCTGCAAACGGGATACACAGTGCAGTCAGCAAAGGTCATGGCGTTGATGAAAGTCGCCAGGCTGGATTTGACCAACTCAATAAAGGGATCCCGCAAAGCAAATTTTTGCGATCCGCTCAGCACCGTATGTTCAAGAATATGCGGCACCCCGGTATTGTCCTTGGGAGGAGTGCTGAATTGAAGGGCAAAAAGATTTTCCCGGTCGGAATTTTCCAGGCAGAAAACTTCCAGTCCGCTGCGATGACGGAAACGGCAGGCTCTGGCCAGCAAAGAAGGTACTGGGGCATTCTGTATAAGCTGAAAATCCGGAAAATTCATAGGAGGAGGATTCCTTAACGGTGACCTCGTTTAGGAAAAATAAAACCGGTAACGCAGTGATTGCATTACCGGTTTGATCGAATGGGATACCAAAGATTATTTTTTCACGTCTTCGGTTTTTTCTTCTTCAACGGCGGCAGCGACGGCGGGGGTGGCTACCGTTTCAGTGATCTCGGGCTGAGCGTTACGAGCAGCAACGATCTCATCGGATTCAACAAACTCGAGGATTGCCATTTCAGCGGCGTCCCCAATTCTGGGGCCAAGTTTGATAATGCGAGTGTACCCCCCCTTGCGGTCTTTGAAACCAGGAGCAATTTCATCAAACAGGATTTTGACCTTTGCAGGTTGATGTAATTTTGCAATCGCCAAGCGGCGGGCATGCAAGGATCCGGTTTTGCCAAAAGTGACCATCTGTTCAGCCAGCATGCGAATCCGTTTGGCGCGAACCAAAGTCGTCGTAATACGGCGATACTCAATTAGGCTACAAACCGCATTCGCCAGCAAAGAACGAACATGTGCTGACGACCGGCCAATCTTAAAGGTGAATTTGCGATGTCTCATCAGAATTATTCCTCGTTCGTTTGAAGCTGTTGAGCCATCTGCCGCATCAGCTCCTCTTTAATATTATCTTTCAAAACCATTTCCAAGCTCAAACCATAATCCGTCAGCTTCTCCTTGATCTCCTGAAGAGATTTTTTCCCGAAATTCCGGAATTTGAGCATTTGCGCTTCCGATTTTTCCACCAGTTCACCCAGATAATGAATTTGAGCGGAGCACAGGCAGTTGACTGCTCGTACCGAGAGTTCCAAATCATTGATACTGGTTGCCAGATTTTTGACCAATTTGCGTTCTTCTTCGCTTAAGCCGCCGTTATTCTGAGCAAATAAGGAAGTCCGTTCACCGGAATTAAATACTTGCAGATGTTCACTCAGGATCATAGCCGCCTGAGCCATTGCGTCACGCGGATCAATACGACCATCTGTCCAGATTTCCAGTTCCAGCCGGTCAAAATCGGTATGCTGTCCTACCCGGCACGCCTGTACATCGAACCGCACCCGATCGATCGGGCTGAACAAGCTGTCTACCGGGATCGTATTAATGTCCTGTTCATCATGTTTGTTGTTTTCGGAAAGGCGATACCCCCGTCCTTTGCAGATTTCCAAGTCCATACGCAAGGGTTTATCGCAATCCAGATTACAGAGAACCTGCTCCGGATTTAATACATGAGTAACTCCATCTTCCCGAATATTTGCGCCAGTTACCGGCCCCGCCTTGTCAGCATACAGTTCTAGACGCCGGGGTAAAGTCCCCTCACAGATGAATTTCAGCTTTTTGATGTTCAGGACAATTTCCATCACATCTTCCATTACGCTGGGAATGGAACTGAATTCGTGGGAAACATCGTCGATCTTTATGCTGGAAACTGCTACGCCCTCAATTGAGGAAAGCAAAACCCGACGCAGGGCATTGCCAATCGTCATACCAAAGCCATTCTGCCAAGGTTCCGCAATAAATTTTGCATAACGCGTGGTAGCGGTTGCCTCCTCAACTACCACTGACTGCGGGAGTTCAAAATTTTCGAGGCTTGCCATTGCTGTCTCCTTCGTGATAAATGTCCGTAATAATTCAACTTCAAATCGACCAGTCCATTATCCACTCAGGAACTGTTAAACTCTCCGGCGTTTCGGAGGGCGACAGCCGTTATGCGGCAGCGGGGTCACATCCCGTAGAGTCGTGATTTCCAACCCTGCGGCAACAATGCCACGCACGGCGGATTCACGACCGTTGCCCGGCCCTTTAACTTCCACTTCCACTTCCCGCAAACCATACGTCATCATCGCCTTCTTTGCGGCATCACCGGCAATCATCTGAGCCACATAGGCTGTGCTTTTGCGGGAGCCTTTAAAGCCGAGTTTGCCACCGGTTGACCACGATATCATGTTGCCCTGCAAGTCCGTTATGGCAACCCGAGTGTTGTTATAGGTTGAATCAATGTGCACAACGCCACTGAGAATCTGACGCGAACTTTTGCTTTTACGGCGCGGTTCGACCGCTGCTGGCGCTGCAGTTTCGGCGGGTTTCGCCTGGGTATCGTTGTTTTCTTCTGCCATGTTATGTAGCTCCCAATCTATTCCTGAGGGTAAATTCCTGCCGGTACTTATTCAAACACAGAGAGATGAACGCAGTCGGCTTATTTGTTGGCCTGTTTACGTTCAGAACGATCACGAATAGCGCCAATAGTCTTCTTGGAGCCTTTCCGCGTACGAGCGTTCGTTTTGGTGCGCTGGCCGCGAACTGGCAAACTGCGGCGGTGGCGCTGTCCACGATAGGAACCGATTGCGATCAGGCGGCGGATATTTTGGGCAACTTGCCGGCGCAAATCACCTTCTACCACAAAACTCTCCTGCAGAATCTGCAGAATGGCGGAGATGTTGTTTTCGCTTAAGTCTTTGGCTTTCATTATCGGATCGATTTGCGCGCGGCGGCAAATTTCATTTGCCACGGACGGGCCGATTCCGTAAATATAGGTCAGAGACACGTTGACGTGTTTGTCGTTCGGAATGTCCACACCGAGAATTCTAGGCATCTTGT
>JBAXYW010000250.1:0-6338 GCA_041670605.1 Lentisphaeria bacterium | reverse complement strand
TGTCAGGCTGGCCAGCATGGCCTGATGCCGCAACCCGGCCACAGCTTCCCTACGGACGGTATCCAGGTGAAGCCAGCTCACCCAGAGGCGTCCGCCAGAATCCGTAGTGATAGAGGGAAAAAGATTCCAGCCGGGATCTTCGTACAAGACCTGCCACGAAGAAACTGTTTCAGAAAGGATTCGCCAGCAGATGCGATATTTTCCCTGTTGATAGGCCTCCGCCACTGCCAGCACACGCCCCAGGCCATCCGCACTCAATTTGGGACGATTGTACGCTTCCGCCAAACCTTCAAGAAATTCTTCCGGCAACCACTCGCCCGAGATTTTCCGGCGCAGAAAAAGCTTAATCCCTGGCTTTCCTGAAACGATGCCAGCATATAGAATATATGTGGAACCATCTGACAGGCAAAGACAATCGACATGATACACCGCCGTACAGCTTGTGGAAAGCTTTTGCGAACAAACAGGCTGCCCTGCAGAACGGATAGCATAGATTCGCAAACTGCATGAATTCCCCAAACCGGCAAAAACCGCCAATTCAGGAATGGCATACTCTAGCGAAGGAATAAAAAACGGTTTTGAATAATACGAAAACTGATTTTTGAGGTGCTGCAATGTCACCCCAGCAGCCCCAAAATCACAACAGAATACCGGATATTCAGCGCCATCCTGACGATGTATCCAGGCCATCCAAACACAATCTTCCCGGACACAAACGGAAATTTCCCTGGGAGCCCATTGGTTGTCTTTTTCCGGACGTAAAAATGTATCATCCGCACCGGGTGCAGCGTAATGTTGCTTTACTTTCATCTTCCCATCTCCCTTTGCCCAAATCTTTACTCCGCCTAGCAAAATTTTGCTTCGCCATACTATAATCTTTTTTGGGCACAGCCACTTATTTACCAGCAATTTATTTGACATCTTTGGTCAATCCAATACATTACACAAAGGTAAAGGTCGCAGGGTTCACCCCATTCGCAACATCCATGAAAAAAGGAAAAACGAAAGAATGCTACAAAAAAAAGTGATTGGCCTGGTCTCCTTGTTCTTTTTGGGTATGCTTCTACCCGGATATGGCGACACCTTCTTTGTCGAAGAGACGTTTAACAGCAAGCCCTTTGCCTACGAATTGAAAGAATTGGAGCAACGCGATCTGCATACGGTTTTCGCCATTACCTATCCTTCACCGATAAAAACGGAATTAGACAGCAACAATATTGTTCATGGTGAATTGTATTTACCCAGAGATCTCCCGACTGGCATAGCCTGCCCAGGCGTACTGATCAATCACATCCTTGCCGGCGGATTTAATCTGGAAAGAATGATGTGCACTTCTCTGGCCAATACTGGCGTTGCAGCCATGTTCATCATGTTGCCATATTATGGAGAACGGGGAGGACAGAAAAAAAGACGGCAAATGCTCGAAAACGCAGAATGCTTCATCACCTCTCTCGAACAGGCTGTCCTGGATAACCGGAGAGCCATTGATATCCTGACTTCACGAACAGAAATTGCAGCAGACCGTATCGGCATCGGGGGAGGCAGCCTGGGGGCCATTATGTCGGCTACAGTCTGTGGCTTTGAACCGCGTGTAGAACGCGCTTTCCTGCTGCTCGGCGGAGGAAATTTGGAAAAAATTTTCCGTCATCCCTCTGGTGAAACACGCCCCTTCCGGGAATTTCTCGACAAGCAGTCTGCGGAAGATCGAACTGCGACATTGAGTGAACTGAAACGCTTGGATCCAGTCTCGCAAACAGACGGCCTACAACGGCTCAGCAAAGCTGGAAAACTAAAAATGATTTGTGCTGCAGAAGATCAGGTGATCCCGCCGGATTGTTCCCGGGAATTAGCGCAAGCCGCAAACTGTGACATCCTCTGGCTACCTGGCGTTAATCACTATACGATTGCTTCACAGTCGGCGTTCGTCTTCGCCGAACTCGTCGACTTCTTTTCGACCAACCCACCACTGCAATGGCACCCAAGCGTCAAAGACACATCAGTAGATCTGCAAACCAAAGGATTGCGCCTGCTGGCCGGTTTCTTCCGGGATATGAGTTTGTTCCTGACTGGAATTCCCGCTGAAGGACAGGCTCATCACCTGGGCTTAAAACTGGCACTCGCAATCAATGGCAGCAATCAGCAAAGTGAGCTGCAGTTGAGCCGCGGCTCTAAGGGATGGTACAAGTTGTATGCGAAGGTCCCAAAATTAGGCCAAGGCTGGATGGGGCAGAATCAATTCCCCTGGCTGGCAGGGGCTGACCAGTCACTCTTTGTCGGCTCTCTCAATGCGCTTGATGACCAGCACTGCAGCACTTTCATCTCCCCCGAACAACTGATGAAATTCCAAATGCTAAGCGGCATTCTAGCCAGCGGCGCAATGGCACCCGAAATGCTGAAAACATACGCTACCCTCTCAGTTACTGCAGAAGATCAAGACAAAATTCGAGTATTGGTCGATATCAAATACGCAAAATTCAAAGGGCGACTGCATCTGCTCTTTAATGACAAAGACACAGCAGAAAGCGGATTCTTCAACAGCAGCAAAGGCAATGCCTCCTTTGTTGTTACAGACTGGCGACTGAATGCCCCAACCCCGGCGGCTTTCTTTGCCACGCCGGAAGACCGCCAGATCAAAGCCGTCAACCAAGAAGATGTTTTGCGCATGACAGCAGCCGTTTATGAACATCTATTGGAAAGCCAGAATTGAACCCGTATTCCCGCAACTGCCCGCAAATTCAAATTAATCAGAGGAAAAACTCATGCCTGCAATGCTCTTCATCACAATACTTGCTTTCCTGGTAAATTTCTCCCTGCATGGACAGGAACTAAAGATTACCGCCCGTGATGCCCATGGGCTTTTGGTACAGACCCAAGGGAAACGAATCCTGTTCACAGCAGGCACTCCGGAACAAATGGGAGCCGCACATGGCCACCTGTTGCCCAAAATGGTTGCCTGCGTCACTCCCCGAACCATGTCTCTGGTAGCCGCCGGCTATTGCTTTTCCACCGGCAAATGGTTCTATGACCACTTGGACGAAATTCTCAATCGAGCAAGACCACACACGCCGGAACGTTTTCTGAAAGAATGCCAGAGCATGGGCATGGCCGCCGGCATTACCGAGCGGGACGCTTTCTACGGAAACTTTTTTTCGGAACTTTTTCACTGTAGCGGAATTGCTGTACGCGGAAGCGCTTCCGCTAATGGTGAAGTCCTTCATGCCCGGGTGCTGGATTACATGGCCGATATCAATCTGCAAAAATATGCCCTGCTGCAAGTCTTCATGCCAGAATCCCATTACGCCTGGCTCTCCGTCGGATATGCAGGTTTTCTCGGTACCGTAACCGCCATGAACGAACATGGCTTGGCTATTGGAGAAATGGGTGGCGGCGGTGCAGGCCATTGGGATGGCATGCCCATGTGCTTCCTGCTGCGTGATATCATGGAATGTGCTAAAACTGTTCGGGAAGCCATTGAAATCCTGCAGAAAACTCCCCGTACCTGTGAGTATTATTATGTCATCAGTGATCGTAGCGGAGATATTGCCGGGATTTATGCCACCCCGGAGGTTCTGGAAATTCTCGAAGCCGGCCAGCAGCATCCGAAATTGCCTAAAGTGCCGGACGATACAGTGATGATTTCCGGCGGCAGTCGTGCCAAAGTCCTCTCCGAACGCCTGCATGAAAAACACGGCAGCATTACCCCTGAGCTGATGATCGAGATCATCAAACGGCCTGTCGCCATGAGATCCAACCTGCACAATGCCATCTTCCAGCCATCCACCCTGGATGTCTGGTTTGCCGATGCCGGCCAGAACAAACCAGCCTGCGATATGCCCTATGCCCGGGTCAACCTCGGTAAACTTCTAAAATTCTATCACCAGAACAAAGATCAGTAAAAATCCCCTGAGCAGAGCACTCCCCTAAGCAACCTTCAAGCCCCCCTGCCCGAATAGTTCAGGACACAGCTTTTAAATATGCGCAAGTCGATCGTTTCTCCTCGATTCAATTTTCGACTGCAAACCGTCTTGGCATCTTTTACCTGGATGCGCAATTCCGCATCCCGGGTAGCCGTGATGCGCAGCGAGATGGGCTCACCACGTTGATATTTTCCACTAAGGATGAAGCCTCCTGGTGCGCGCAACTTGGAAAACTCCGCTTTTTCGCAATCTTGCGGAAGGCCACGAAAGACATACAGAATTCCGCATTGGCTGTACAGGAACAAATCCTGAATTGCAGTAACACAGCCCATAATGCCATCCATCTGCATGATTTCACCACGGATTTGAGCAAAAATGCTGGGGCCTTTGAAAGCGGCATCATGAAGCGATCCACCGCCGGTATTGCTAAAACAGGCTTTCCAGTATTTCATCAGGAAGACGGCCATGTCGCCGTGTCCGAGGCGAGTTCGAATCTGGGAAGCCCATGGGATGCTCCAACCGCTCCACTGCCCCATGCCCAATGCGGTCCATTGTTGAATCGTATTGCCTATACATTGTTGCCAGCTGTCGGTCGACGGGTCAATCGTCGCAAACGGGACAAGGCCGGCCAGATGTGAATGATGACGATGACTTTCCCCCAACTCCAGCCCATCCCACAACGCGATGCACGCCTTATCCCCTGCCCCGGAAATCGATGCCGCCGGGAGTTGCTTTATGACCTCCAGTGCAAAAGCATCCGGCTCAAGGGCAAGCCATTCGGAAGCCCGTAAGATATTTTGCGCCAGCCGATGGATGGCAGCCAGCTGAAAACTTGGATTTTTCCCCCAGGCATCGAATTCCGCACCATGATATTCCGGCGAAACCCCGACGGGCAAACATAGACTGCCATCCTGGTTTCGCTGCATAATCGCCTCAAATACCCGCAGTACTCCCAGCATAAAATCCATACCCTCACTGCGGAGAAATTCCAAATCGCTGGAATAATCGCAATAATCAAACATCAGCATGGCCGTCCAAGCAGCACAAGCATGGTCAATCATACCAGTCCAAAAATTCCCCATGCAAACCCCACGGTCATCTACCGCATGCGGCAACATGTAACCATCCGTCCGTCCAGTGAATTTTTCGGCATTTTGCCGCAATCGATTCCGCCAAGAAAGGATCATATCAAAGAGGTGTTTCAGGTGAGTGAATTTTCCCGCCTTGAAGCCTGGAGAATAACACATCTGGACATTAATATTGAAGTGATAGTCTCCTGACCATGGCGGAAAACGATCATCTTCAATCCAAGGTCCCTGCAAACCAGCAGGTACGCCGGCGGGATTGGTCATGCAGCCATATTTATACAAGCCTTCCCAATATAATTGACCAACTTCGGAATCCCCACAGGAGACTCCTGGCATATCCTTCCAGTAAGCTTTCCACCAACGCGCAGAATTATTCCAAATCGGGCGAAATAAAACAGACAGCGTTTTTCGTACTTCCTCCAGATTTTTACAGCCGCGAGCGAACGCAAACACAAGATTAGAACTCCGCCGTTCATAAGCCAGCGAATAGGACGGGTCCGCTGGCATTTCCTGTAGAAACATAGAATATTCGTGTTCTATTTTCAGAAGTGGTTGCACAAATCCCCGTTTTTCCAAGGTATTACATTCGGCGTCGGGCAGACATTCTTTTTGGGCCCGGTTGCGGGTTAGCCACCAGGCCGAAGACAGCTCCACATACATCTCCTTCGCTAAACCGCGGCAAAGCAAGACGTCTTCCTGCATGCCAATACGGAATTCGAGACATTTCTCCTGCTGCAAATCTGAATAAAAAACTTTTGTCGTTCCGTTGGCAAGAATCTGTTCATAACGCAAGAGTTTGCAAGACTCGGGCAACTTCAGTACAATTCTGCCCAGAGGCACCAGAGTAGGTCGAGCAACCGGCTCTGTTTTTTCTGAAGTAAAAAGACTCCCCAGAGCTTGTCGGTCTTTCCCTTCCAGAATCTCCCGGATCGCAGCAAAATTCTGTTTTTCCGACCAGTGAAAACCACCCCGATGATCCCACAGCGAGGCACTGCCGAAGCTCAGATTCAGTATATTCTCTTCGCCCCAAATCAGCAGTCCGAGATTCCCATTGCCAAGCATCGCTCCGCATTGTATGCGGGATAACGGAAAATTTCTGCAAACAATCTTTTTCGAAACCGTAAGACTCATCGGCTTTTCCTCTCTTCATTAGCTGAAAACCTGCATTATACTCAGGCCTTGCGCTTCTTCAGGCAAAATAGGATTTCAGGGTGTCCAATTCCGGTGCAATGGTTTCCCGTGGTCCATTCGTGTCTTGCAAATAAGATTCCAAAGCGACCCAGCCCTGATAGTCGGACGCATTGATCTTTTGCGCAATCTCCCGGTTCCGGAT
>JBAXYW010000249.1:0-6343 GCA_041670605.1 Lentisphaeria bacterium | reverse complement strand
ACCATCATGAAATAGAGACAGACCGAAAATACTGGCACCATCATTTCTGTCGCGATTTTTGATGTGCCAAAAGTCGGCGCGACTTCAATCAGGGCTAAGTGAGAATCATGCAAGAAAGCCCTTACGGGGAAAGTGATGCGCTTGTCAGGGAACCCAAAATAATCGAATATTTTCGACAACGTTTCCGATATTTTAGAAATTTACGTATAAAAATGCGTTTTAAAAAGTGAGAGATGTGGGCTGAAACAGAGGGCAAGGGAGTACTGTGCCTATACAACTTGAAATATAATTACGCTATCGGCTTACCCAGCTTCACTGACGCATTACCATAATTTCATCACTGTTTTCAGTTTTTTGCTTTCTGCACTTGCATTTTAGAAAGTTTATACTAAAATAAGTGGCATAGACCACTTTTCATGAATTCATTCTCTGACAGGTAAAAAGCATGTCGACCTCCTCAACATTACCGTTATACAAACAAGTCAGTCGTAGTTTGCTTGCCAAGATACGTTCCGGAGAACTATCGGTTGGTGGCAAAACTCTTGGCGAACGTCGTTTGGCCAAAGCGATGGGGATCAGCCGCGGAACAGCCAGTCTTGCATTGCGTGAATTAGCTCGTTCCGGATATCTGGAACGAAACGTCGGCAGCGGCACCTACGTTTCTTCGGAGAAAACTTATCATTTACTGCATCTGACCATTGTTTCAACAATCCAGGAAATTTCTTTGAAATATCAAAGTTATTCCAACTGGTTGACCATGTCCGGACTGTACAGAGGGATGCAGTCGGCCTGTGCCGAATGGGATGCTCAGCTGTCATTCCGTTGCTCCCCTCAAACGCTGAGTAAAACCGAAGCCTTCCGCCTAGCCAATGAATTATCCTTGGACAATGATGCTTTGGTCATCACCAATGATGTTCCGGAGAATTTACAGAATGCACTTGCTAATACCGGAGTCTTGCTGTTTAGTTCCGATGAGATTGCGAGTCCAAAAGCACGAATAGTGACCTACGACCGCCAAGCCATCTGTCATGACGCAGCAGCCTATCTGCTCTCAAAAGGCTATCGCACCTGCGGCATCCTGCTCAACAGCTTGGATTCCAACAATACGATATTGAAAATCAAAGGATTTACAGCAAAAACTAAATTTGGCCAATTGGACTTGCTTCCCCAATGGATCATCGAGCTGCCCAATGACAACAACTATGCGGTTCTGTCAACGGCTATGGCTGAAAAATTGCCGAAAAAAACAGCCGGTTTCCCCGATGTTTTTCTCACCATTACTCCTGCTTACAGCTTGGAATTCAGGAAATTAGCCGGACTTCGCGGATGGTGTTTACCGCAAGACGTCGCTCTTCTCGGATATGGAAACGACGACAACGAAAGTTTTTCCCCCCTGCCTCTGACCTATATCAGAATACCCTATGCGGAAATCGGCAGCGAAATCATCCGCCTTGTTAACCATATTGTCCGGCAACACCAAGAGCTCCCCGCCTCACTGCTGCCTTCCAAACTGGTTCTTGGACAAACAACTTGAAAACCTTTTGCTTGCGAAAACAAATTCTCAGGATAAATATTTGTGGTAATCACTTAAAACAGGGAGACTTTTTTTATGATTTGCAAAAAATCCAGCCGCATTGAATCTGCAGCGGGCGGGTGTCTTGTCAGGCCCTTGAAAAAATCACGTTTTTGTTTTTTTACTTTAATTGAGCTTCTCGTCGTAATCGCGATCCTCGCCATATTGGCCTCGATGTTGCTGCCGGCTTTAAGCAAAGCTAGAGAAAAAGCCAAACTCATTGCCTGCCTCAGCAATTTCAAGCAGCTTTATCTGGCTGTTACCATGTATTGCGAAGACTATCAGACGGAACGGATTCCCAGCAAAATACCGGTTGCTCTTTCGGATCAATGGAATCTTCTTTTAATCATGACTGGCTACATTGAGCCAGCGCTTGGTCAAGCACGTGACAAAACCAAACCGGATGGCTTTCCAAAAATACTGCTTTGCCCTGGATTTCACACCAGCAAACCATTAACATATGCTTGGCAAAGTGCCACCACTTATGGTATCAACGGCTATCTTACCAGCAACTGGTATGATGCCGCCGGTCGAGTCAGTCATCTCCCGAATGAAGTATTCAAAGACAAAATGACCCGCCGTTGTTATTTCTCAGAGCGCACTAGTGGTACTTCTTTCGTCTATGATCCAAACCGTTTACTGGACGAAGCAGATGCCAACGGGCATGATATGAAAGACAGCTTCCGCTGGCATAATAGAAAGTTTAATGTTCTCTTCTTGGCAGGAAATGCCAGTACCTTGGATATTAAACAAATACCGTATGTAAACAATCATACAAACGCACACCGAAGCTATTTTTGGAGCGGATATGGCTACGCTGGGCAGGATTGGTTTGATGTGAACTGGTATTGAAAATATAACAAAGTCAGGAAAGAAAAACCGAATGAAAAAAATCTTTATCTGGGCAATGATCCTTCTTACCTTCAGTCTGGTCAACGCTGTTGAACCAATTTTCCATTGTGAATTTGAGGAAAGCTTGATCCCGTCTATCGCCATGGGAGACAGAACTCCGACGGTGAATACCCCACCGGTATTTCAACCGGGCTTGCGTGGCTCGGCTTTACTGATTGGACAGGATGCAGAAAAAAATCTGCATGGGGTCTCTTATCCGCATTCCGGCAACTTGGATTGGACTGAAGGCTCGATTTCCCTTTGGATCAAGCCAATCAATTGGAAAGGAACTGACACTGGTTTTTTCGCCCCTTTCTTCGATGCCAGAGCTGGCGAAAATCTCTTCCTTATCTACAAATACTACGTTGGAGAAACGCTGTATTTCATGCGTGGCGAACACGGATTCTGGCTGTTTTCACAATTCAAGCTGGGGGAATGGCAACCTGGAGAATGGCATCACATCGTTTGCAATTGGAACTCCGTACAGCTGAGTATGTACATCGATGGACAACTCGTAACCGAACGAAGAATCTATTTTCCACTCAAAAATCTTGAACCAAAAAAGGATTTTGTCCTTGGCGAATGGCCTAAACGCACGATGAGTTTCCAGGATAACGGACGTTTAAGCCTTTTGGATGAGTTCAAGATTTTCAACCGCCAGCTTACTCTGGCAGAAGTACGGGAACTTTATGAAGCTGACAATCCCCAGCTGCCGCCCCAAAATTTACTCCATGTAGGTCCTGGCAAAGTCAGCCTACAGGGAACTGGTTTTTGTCGTACTGCGAATGGAGAATTAGCGATCGATCAGAGCCATTATTCCCTTGGATATGATACGCAAGCCCTCCACGTCGGGCTCAAAAGTAAAGCTAACACGGCTGTTCTTATCCTGCGCCATCCAGATCACCAGATCAGCGAACACCCCCTCAAGCGGGTGAGTGAAGACTCGTTTGAGAGCAGTATCTCTTTAGCAGAACTCAAGCTCGCACCTGGTCAATCCGGCTGGCAACTCAATATCCGGGCAGGAGATACCGACTTGGGTTCTTTCGCCAGACTCATGCTAAACCCCGATTGTCCCCCCTTGCAAGTGAAGTCCATTTATGACCTGGAGCAAAATCAGCTCTGCCTTCAGGTCGAACGTGCTCCCGGTTTACGTGGTAGATTTGAAACTGCCACGACCAGAAACTATGGTTTTCGCTTGTACCAACAGGCGCTCGATGAGCCTTGGGAGCTTACGGAAGAATCAGTTCCTGATTGGCTCTTGGGACGACTGGAAATTCTGCAGGACGAAAAATTGCTGTTCCGACATAATTTCCGTCTGCGGAAAAATCTACCTCTGTCGGTAAAATTTCTTTATACACTGATCGAAAACCGGGAACTTTTTGTTGCCTTTGAGGGCAGGAACCATGGTCGCATACGCGTCAAATATATTGATCTTGAAGGAAAAATCCGCCATCAAAGCGAGCAGCCCGTTCCGCAAAAAGACGTAAATTTCTTCAATCTCACTTTTCCTATTTTAGTTTCTTCTGGAGAGTACAATATTCATGTCGAGCATCTTAGCGATGCGGGTACTATAACTGAACTCTGGGTGCAAGGATGCCGCGTTCCACCCGTTGACGACCCGTTGATTAAACCCTATCATTGCCCTGATCGCGACAAATTGCCCCCGGGCGGCTGGACTCCTGTCGTGGCCACCAGCAAAGGTGTTGATGTCTGGGGGCGCCATTACGGCATGGCGGATGGCTTGCTCTTTGACTCCCTTTCTTCCCAAGGGAAGGAACTGCTAGCCTCCCCGGATCAGTTGCTCCTAGATGGCCAGCCGCTACCCCCAATCACCCCTCCTAGTCTTGAGCTCCTGAGTAGCAGTGAGATGGCCGCTACGTATCGAAAACGCTTGGATTATGGGAAATTTTCGGTCGAGAGCCATATCAAACTGAATTTTGATGGTTATGTCCAAATTTCCCTGAAACTCATTCCGGGAGAAGCGCCGCTGCACATCCAATCGCTGGCATGGGAGCTTCCCATGCATCATGACAGGGCAAAACTTTTGCGTGACAATCAAACCATCAGCCGCCTATCCGGGCTGATCGGCGACTCTTTCGAGGCCTCCCTCCTAAAAATACCTATGCTTTGGCTGGGAGATTACCAAGTCGGTATCAATTTCACGGCAGAAAACCTCGTTAATTGGCATTTCACGGAAATGCGTCATGTTTCCTTCCAACGCGAAAACGGAGCCTCTCGCCTTCGCTTCCTCTTGATCTCAGCTCCCTTGGTCATTGAGAAACCCAGAGAGTATAATTTCGGACTTACGGTCACCCCGACCAAACCCTTGAACCGAAAAATTCTGAGGCAACGCGCCAGTAAAGATTGGCAGATGTGGTTCGTACCCTGGAAGTACTTCAATCACCTGGATCACGAACTGATCCGGATGAATCCGCCTTGGAATGGAATGGATTATTATCAGCGCACCCTAACAGGTTTCAAAGAGCTCTTTCACTATTCCGCTTTTAATTTCAGCAGCCCCTTTCTGCCAGCCTGGACTTGGTATGAGGAAGAATGGCGACAAATTAAAGCGGAAAGAACCTATGGTATCTGGACTGGCGTTGGTGGAGCAAGTAACAATGAGAGTGCTTATTGTGAGGGCTGTATCAATAGTGATAGTTACCGTAACTACCGCCTTAATAATTGGTACAATTTTCTCAGCAACCCGAAGAATCCCATGTTGACCGAAGGCGCACGAAATATTTATTTTGATGCCCCTTGGGAAGAAAGCTGTTATAACGAAAAACATGGTTGCATACCATGGCGGGACTCGATTGGAAAAATGCGCCCGCATATCGTGATTGATCGCTTCCGGGAAATGGCAATTGATGTCTATCGGATGATCAAAAACCTTGGCCCGGATTCAAAAATCAGTTACCATGCCGAATGGCAGCGGATGATGCCCTACCAAACTTTTGCCGATGTCTTGGCAGGAGGGGAAGGCCAGGAACATGAAGTTGCTGCCAAGGGATCCTATTATGACATCTTCACTCCCGCTAATTTCTGTGCTACTTTTTCGCCGTACCTCTGGAACACCAAAACAGCTCTTATTCCGCAAATTAAACGCGGTTTGCGGCTGGGAAGTCCGCAAAAAGCCAGAGATTTTGACCTTAAAAAACCGATTTGGCGTACTGCTGTTCTGCACTATCTAGGAATGTGTGCTGTTCATGACACCGATATATGGGGGTGCGATGAGCTTGTCCGCATCTGGTGGGATGCACAAGATCAGATTGGCTGGGATGAAAACACCATGTTTTTTCCCTACTGGGACGAGGAGAGTCCTGCTGTGAAAGTCCATTCACCAGTCTCTGACCGGATCGTTGCTTCCGCTTACGTCAATTCAGGGCGCATGTTGCTGGCGGTTCTTAACGACACCGATGAACCGACTACCATTAAAATCACGCTGGATCTTGCGAAACTACAAGTCTCCCCCGGTCTACCAGGCAAAGATGCCTTCGATCTGGAAACGTCTTATACCTTGGCTTCTGAATGGCAAGGTGAATTCAAGGCACGGGGTTTCCGGCTCATCGTTTTTAAAGTTCCGACTGAAAAATAGTACCTTACGAAGACTGGAATAAAGGGCTCTTCGGGAAATTTAATGGGTTGATTTTCTGCTTAAATGTGCTCTTTTGACCCAATTCTACAGCCTCAAAACGCCACTAATCGTCCGCAGTGTTTTTCATAAGTCATTGCCTGTCAACGATAAATTAGAACCGACTTATAAGTGTTTTTTCCCTTGTGGCTATGCCACCTCGGAAAATTACCCCCAAACCCAGGACTCAAAGATCAACCTCCGATTCCTTTCGATTCCTTTTTTTGAGTTGCAAATGGATGCAATTT
>JBAXYW010000248.1:0-6355 GCA_041670605.1 Lentisphaeria bacterium | reverse complement strand
TTGGGCATGGTACCCCGGGCGTTGCCCGGGGCTGTCATAGTACGCGCCTTTGGCGCTATAAAACCCATGCTTTCAAGGTACTCGCTAAAATTTCCACAAAAAGGTGATAATAAAGCGGATGTTCCAGTCCTGGGTTTGGGAGGGAACGATCATTCTGTGGGATCGCTGTGGAAAGAAATTCAGACTTCCTGACCTCGGGGAAAAGAGTTTGTGGGGAAACATGTTTTCCTTGTGGCTTTAGAACATCGTTTTCTGGTCAAAATAATCGCGTGGACAGCAAAAACACCATAGGGAAAACGCCCTTGGCCACAAACCTATTTTCCTCGATGATTTTCAGAAAAACGGCTTGTATTTATTTTTAATCAGTTGCTGTAAAGGTTGTTATAAAATTCCACGCCCTTGACAGAAATCAGGAACTCTGAACTTGGTCAGGCTTCTGGATTTTGAAATGCTTTCCCTTCACTCCCATGGAACTGTAGCCGGGTTATATTATAGGCACAGAGCGCATCGTCACCCGGCTTTCCGGAATTTTTGGTTGGCGAGATCAAAGTGAAGCTGAAATATTGGTTTATGATGGCGAGGGCAATAGCGTGGCAAATCTGGCGGTAAAAAAGGTTATTGCCAACGGCCTTCATCAGTTTGAAATCAGGATGCCCAGTGATCATGTGGCCATACTGATTCGTCTTGCAAAAAAGGAATAGACAAGATGTCGTTAGCGCTAAGTGCCAGCAATTTTCCCCGGCGTGCCATCCATTTTGATTTTCACACCATGCCGGGTTGCGAACATTTGGGGCAGGCTTTCGACCCGAAAAAGTTTGTCGCCGCACTGCAACAGGCTAAAGTGGAATTCATTAACTTTTTTGCTAAATGCAATCTGGGTTTCTGTTATTTTCCCAGCCAGGTCGGCACAAACTATCCGGGTTTGACCTTTGACCTGATGGGACAGGTCATCAAAGCTTGTCAGGCCGCTGATATCCGAGTCTCAGTTTATTTCAATGCCGGCCTAAGCCATGAAGAAGCCTTGCGACACCGGGAATGGTGTATCGTCAACCAAAAAGGACAAGTTTACGAATTCGACCAAATGGATCATTGGTTTCGTAAGCTTTGTTTCAATTCCGGCTACCGGCAGCACTTGTTGGGTATGGTTAAAGAAGTGCTGCAAGCATATCCAGTCGATGGCGTGATTTTTGATTCAATGAATGTGCCGCCCTGTTACGGAATCGAATGCATCGAAGCAATGCAAAAACTCCAGATGGATCCCAAAAATCTACTGGATGCTGAAGTTTTCGCGCAGCAAACCAAGCTGTCAATGCAAAGCGATCTTGAAAAGCTGGTGCAGCAATACCGTCCTGGTATCTATCGCTACTATTTGGGCATTGAAGCCTGTCACCAGCCTACCCATATTGAACTGGAAGTGCTGCCGCAAGGCGGCTGGGGCTATGATTACCTGCCTTCACGAATCCGTTATATCCGCACCTTGGGCAAGCCCTATTCCACCATGACCGGACGTTTTCAACGCAGCTGGGGTGATCTGGGCGGATTACGTCCCGAGGCTGCTCTCTTTTATGACTGCGTCAATTCAGTCGCCAATGGCGGCGCTTGTAGCATCGGCGACCACCTGCATCCTTCTGGCGCTCTGCAGCCGGCCGTGTATGATTTGATCGGCAAAGTCTACCGGCGTCTTGCCGAGCTGGATGAATGGTGCGACCAAGCTAAGCCACAAGTGGACATGGCCATTCTGGCTCCCTGGCTGCGCCCGGAAGCCTACCGGCCCTCCCAGCATATGGAATTACTGGCTGGTGCATCCAGAATGCTATTGGAATTAGGTTATCAGTACGACGTTATTGATGGCGAAGCTGCTTTTGATCATTACAAGCTCTTGTTTTTGCCTGATGATGCCCGGCTGCACCCGTCTCTGGCGGCTAAATTAACTGCTTACCTGCAAGCTGGTGGCGCCCTGATCAGCTCGGCTTGGTCGGGTATGCATCCGGACACCGACATTTTTGCTTTACCGGCGTTGGCGGCCATGGTTGAGACTTTAGGAAGCGAAACTATCAACTATAGTTTTTTACATTGCCATGCAGAAATTGCGGATGAGCTGCCGGAACTGGGTTTGACGATCTATGAACCCGGCATTGCCATGCAAGGTCAGCCTGGAAGCCGCTGCTTGGCCGGATTGGGAAAAGGATATTTCAATTTGGGTGACTGGGATTTTAAACATGAATATCTTTATATACCGGAAAAAGAAATGACCAGTCAGGCCGCTCTGCTCAACTCGGCTGACGGACGGGTTTGGCATTTGGCCTTCCCGATTGCCCTGAATTACTACAAACATGCTCCAATTTATTGCAAAACCTTGCTGCGCAATATAATCCGCAAGTTGTTACCGCAGCCTTTACTGCAAGTAAAAAATCTGCCTTCCTATGGCGTGGCAACGGTCACCAGCCAGGAACAACGCCGGATGATCCATCTGATGTGTTATGTCCCGGAAAAACGCGGACAAATTATGGAAATTATCGAAGAAGCTTCAGTCGCTGTCGACCTGGAAATCTCTTTGCGTTTGGATGGCCGTTGCGTTGAGCGAGTTTACCTGGCGCCCTCCCGGCAACAACTGCCATTTAGGCAAAAAGATGATTACCTGAAAATCTCGCTGGACAAACTGATTGGTTATCAATTGCTGGTCTGTGACTTGAAATAGATTTTTAAGTCGTTAGGTATCAAGCAATTTGAAAACCTTTCTTGCTGCGTTTTCAATTCAACGTTGAACAATTATTCCACAATTCGGAAACGAAAAAGGTGCTGAGCCAAAGACCGCTGGCAGGCAGACAAACCTGACTGTTGTAAAAAAAATGGGAAAAAATTGGATTTTTGAATTATGAAATGCGCCTAACGAACCCAATCACTGCACAATCCTGTCCAGCGTTGGCGCTTTTATTGTCAATGATCACTCCAATTGGCGCCAAATTTGTCATCCAGGGAGTCCCATGAAGCAACGACCCATAATTGTGTGTCTTAATCAGGATTTCATGGAGATCAATTCGTTTCTTCTTTTTCTTCGAAGATGGAGCCAGAGATTGTCAAAAATGGCGCTGATTTTGATGATCATCCACACTTTTATTTCGTTTGCGTCCCGTTCCGTTCCGTCCTGTGTGTGTGGAAAGTTTTCGTTGGGGGAGGGCAGTTAACGGAAAGAAGAGTTATAATAATAAGGATGCCAAACCGTTTTTCTTTGCGACAAAAGGATGTCAGGCCATGATTGTTGAAACCTGTTCCAGTTATCATGCGGTAGTTGAGGATTTCCAGGTGCTTCGTAAAGCGGATGGAAAATCCGTCTTCAAGATTTATTATTGCAGCATAATCGGACGTGCGACGCCGGAACGCTTTGAATGGCAGCGTAGTTCAATCAGCAAAGAAAAGTTTGCCGCGGACTTTGCCGCGGATGCTCGTGAGGGAATCGGTTTTGTGACTGCGTTTCCCCACATCGCCAAAGTTTTTCGCTTTGCCCCGAAAGCGGAAACTCTGGAACACGTTTGTGCTTTCAAACCCGAAGACGGCTCCCCAATCAGCCTGGTACGCGAGGATGGCTTTTATGAATTCGCCTGTCTGGCGGAAGCCGTCCTCGCAAATGATGAATTCAATTTCTGGGCAAGTTCTGACAGCGTCGGAGAATACCTGGAGCAACGTAGCCGGATGAAGCAATTCGAGGTCTCTAATCCGGCAAAACTGAAACAATACTGGATATCCTGACTATGCGTTTCCGCCCCTGTATCGATCTGCATGAAGGGAGAGTCAAACAGATCATTGGCTCGACCCTCGCCGAAAATTCCCGGAACTTGAAAACAAATTTTGTGGCCAGTCAACCCCCGACTTACTTTGCCAGCATGTACCAGAAAGATGGCCTGTCTGGCGGACATGTGATTATGCTTGGCCAAGGCAATGAAAGCGCTGCCCGGGAAGCCTTGGCGGCCTATCCGGGTGGCCTGCAGCTTGGTGGCGGAGTCACTTCTGACAATGCACTGGATTGGTTGGCCTGTGGAGCTGACAAGGTGATTGTCACTTCGTATATTTTTTCAGAGCAGGAGTTTTGTCTTGAGCGTCTGCGGGGTTTAAGCCGGCAGATCTCGCCGGAACGTCTGGTTTTGGACTTAAGCTGCCGGCGGCATCAGGGCAGGTATGTGGTTGTCTGCAACCGTTGGCAAACTCTCACGACGCTTAACCTGAATGCGGAACAATTCGATTTGCTGGGGAAATATTGTTCGGAATTTTTGATTCATGCTGTGGATGTGGAAGGGAAACAGAGTGGTATTGACCCGGATTTATTACATTGTCTGGCTGAAAACTGCACACGTCCGGTAACCTATGCTGGTGGGGTAAGCAGCATGGAAGATGTTGCAATGATTGCAGAAGCCGGGCAGGGACGGATTGATTTTACAGTTGGCAGTGCGCTGGATATTTTTGGCGGTACCCGTTTGAGATATGCGGAGCTGTGTCGCTATAATATGTAGTGCTTTTTCGGAGAATGTGGCTTTTGTGTCCATACTACTACTATTGCTACCAGCTTGAGACTTGTTGGGAAAACGGCTGGCAGAAACTTGAAAAACAATTGATCGAGCTATGCATATCAAGATATATCCAAGGTCTTTTTTTCTTCTCATCGTGCTCCTGCTTTTCTTTTATCGCTCCACGGAAAAGACAGTACGGAGCGAGGACGAACGGGAGTTCTTCAGTCATGATTTTTATCTGAATATGAATGAGCCAGCCAACGAGCAAAATTACCTGGAAAACAATCCGGAGCAAACGGAAGAGGAGGATTCCGAAGACGAATGGGGAAAAGAACCCTCTGACGATGAAATCTATTATCGGATGAGCGATGATGATTTCACGGTGACTCCGGAAGGGCAAAAACGAGAAGATATTTTTCTGCTCTTTGTGCTGCCCGGAATGATGGCTTTGGTGACGTTATCCTTTCTCTGGTTCAACTTGAAAGTCTGGATCAGGAAAAAACAGGAAATCTACCAAACCAGCAAAGAGCTTCGGCAATTACGCCGGCAGTTTCGTGGAAAGGAAGATTCGCCGGAATTCCATTCCCGCCTGAAAAAGGTTCTCAAGCTTCCACCCGGTGCGTCCTCACGTTATGTTCTTAAATGTATTCCACTTCGAGATAAGGAGATGCAGCGCAGCATCCGAACTTATGATGAGAAATTCAAAAAGCCACCCGAGGAATGACAATCCGGATTTTGCAGAATATATGCACTGTGATCTTTGTCCGCGGCAGTGCGGTGTCAACCGGCTGGCTGGCGAAATAGGTTTTTGCGGTGAAAGCAGTGCGTGCCGAGTTGCCTTTTGTGGCGCACATTTTGGTGAAGAGCCGCCGATTTGTGGGGTATCCGGTTCCGGTACCCTCTTTTTTTCCGGTTGCTCCTGTGGGTGTTTTTTCTGTCAGAACTATCAGCTTTCGCAGGAGCATCTGGGTGATATTCTATCGTTTGACGAGCTTTTCGAGCAGGCTTTGGCCTTGTCCCGCAGCGGCGTCCATAACTTGAATTTTGTCACTCCGGAACATTGGTGGCCGCATCTGCGGCTGTTGTGCCGTCATTTGCGTGCAGCTGGGGTTACTCTTCCGTTTGTTTGGAACAGCTCCGGATATAGTCGTGTGGAAATGCTTGCAGAACAATGTCAGGAAATCGATATTTTTCTGCCGGATTTCAAGTTTGCGGATTCTGCATTGGCGGATCGCTGTCTGGGCCGTCCGGACTATCCAGAGATCGCCTTGTCAGGCCTCCGTTTGCTGGTGGAACGCAAGGGATTTCTGCGTCCTTTTGACAGTAGTGGTGAGATCCCTGCTTCGTGTGGAGTTATGGTAAGGCATCTGGTATTGCCTGGTGAGCTTGAAAACAGCCGTGCAGTATTGCGAGGCTTGGCTCGAGAATTTGGGGCGGGGCTTCCGTTGGCTCTAATGCGGCAGTATACCCCCATGCCGGAATGCGAGCGTCGACAATTTCTGAATCGGAAAGTCACGGATGAGGAATATGCCGAGGTCTGTGCATTGGCAGAAGAATTCGGGTTTCGCCGGCTGTTTACTCAGGAAGAAGATGATGGCAGTTTTATTCCGGATTTTCGACAACGCCAGCAGCCCTTTGCAGGAAATCTGCAGCGTGGTGAATGATAATTAAAATCAACGGCAGTTTTTGTCTATATTTGTATTATGACATCTTCAGAAGTCGCGCCCTCCGGGCGCCGTTTTGGGGGCGTTTCTTCACCCCGGGTTGCGTCGCACTTCGTGCTCCTTACCCGAGGTTATTAATGTTCGGCCCTCCGGGTCGTTGTGTGAACTCACAACTATTAATGTTTATCC
>JBAXYW010000247.1:0-6394 GCA_041670605.1 Lentisphaeria bacterium | reverse complement strand
TGCTGATGATCCGGGAACAAGGCTGTAATTTCATCCGGGGAAGCCATTATCCCCAGAGCCGGCATTTGCTGGAACTCTGCGACCGGCTGGGACTGCTCGTCTGGGAGGAAACTCTGGGCTGGGATGTAAAATTCCCTACGCTTGGCGAAGCCTCGTTTCTGGAGCAGCAGGTGGAACAGGCTCGGCGCCTGGTACGCAACAGTTTCAATCATCCCAGCATCATCATCTGGGGTTTTCTCAATGAAACCGAAAGTCAGCTGCCGGAAGTGCGACCGATCATCCAAAGGATCACCGAAGTGTTTCATGAAGAAGACGACAGCCGCCTGGTCACCTATGCCTCCAACAAATACGAGCAGGACTGCTGCCACGACCTCGTCGATCTGATCGCCATGAATCCCTATCCGGGCTGGGGGGATGTCAACTGGGAAAAGGTGCAGGATATCGATCAGGTTCGCCCGAGATTGGAAAGCCTGATGAATGCTCTGCCTGCAGACAAGCCGCTGCTGATCAGCGAAATTGGCGGAGCCGCTGTTTACGGTTTCCGTGATCCCTTCAAAGCACGTTGGTCCGAGGAATATCAGGCCATGCTGCTGCAGGAAATCTGTTCGGTCGTTCTCCATGACACACGTTTCTGCGGCCTGTGCATTTGGCAGTTTTGCAATGCCAAATCCTACATCAATGGATTCGTCATGGGCCGCCCGAGAGGCTTTAACAACAAGGGGATTCTCGATGAATTCCGGCGGCCAAAACTGGCTTGGGACGCCATCTCTGCCTGCGTCCGTCAAGCCAAAGAAATGGGAAAGCTCTAAGGGGGTGATATGAAAAAAAATGGGAATAGGATCACGACTGCTGGTTGCAGAATCCTCTTCATTGGACTGCTGCTGACACTGTCGAAAATGTATGCGGCCAGTTCTGACACTGACGGGCAGGAGATGAATTTTGCCAGCTTTTTTCAGGAGGGTGTCCGCCTTGCCGGCAGTGGTGATTATGAAACCGCTACACGCCATTTGCAGGCGGGTTTACAGCAGGACTGGAACAGCGTCGAACGGCGCAGGCTGCTCACTTATCTGGGCTCACTGAACACCTCCCGTGATCCGGAACAGGCCTGGCACTGGCTGTTGCAGGCGATCATGACACCCTGCAGCTCTGAGCTCATCTACCTGCGAACCTTTCTGGATTTCGGAGAATTCCTGTATCGTCAAGATCATTGTGAAGCTGCCATTGGCGCAGCAGAGAATGTAACCGCCAGAAAACATGCCCACTCCGGCCTGCTTTTTTCTGCCCATTTTCTAATCGCTCGAAGCTATCAGAAGTTGGAATTGACGGATCAGGCCATCTTTCATTACCAGAAAGCCGTCGAAGCCGGCAAAAACGTGCCCTACAAATTTAATTATTCGGTTGCCGAAAAAGCACTTCAACAATTGCAGCCCCGGGAGGCCAAGCCATGACACGTTCACGCATTTCCATTTTTCTTGTCCTGTTTTATGCCGGTTGCCTGTTGCACGCGCAACCTCTCTGCCAATTCAAGGAAGCCGATATCATCATTCCGGAAACAGCCCCTGGAATCGTGCAATTGGCCGCAGAGGAACTGCAAAAACATTTGCACCAGCTGACCGGCGGAGAATTCCCCATCGGTCAAGGAGGCAACCATGAATTTTCCTTGATTCTTGGAAATGCTCCGCAAAATCAGGTGCTGAATCTCGATCTTGACAGCCTCCCCAGAGATGGCTTTTTTATCCTGACAACAGGAAAAAGTGTTCACATTCTGGGCCGCGACAACCCTTCCACGCGAAAAGCCAATTTGTTCTACCTGATGTATGACTGTCAGGACCGTGCAACTCTACTGGGCGTTTATGAATTTCTGGAGCAGCAGGGCATCCGCTGGCCGGCTCCTGGCGAAATCAATACTTTCTTTCCGAATAAAACGATACTGAGCTCCACTATCGGTCTGCAACGGCATCAACCCGTCTTTACCGATCGCATGGGATGCGAATACTGGAACTTTATGCAGCGATATCAGGACAGCACCGAATATGTCAAATCCAATGAGGAAGTCTTTCTCTGGGGACTGCGCCTGAAACTCTCCGGACGCACCAGCGCCATCGGCTGCCATACTGAACAATTTCTGAAACTGTGGGAAATCTGGAAGGATCATCCTGAACGCTTTCAGCTGATGAAAGACGGTAAACGCAATTTCAATTATCTGTGTTGGACTGATCCTGCTGTCGAAGAAGTCTGGTTCCGCTCGGCTGATGCTTTCTTTTCCGGGGAAAAACCCGAAACAGCTGGTTTGTCGCATTTAAACAGCTGGCGTGGCCAGAATTCCCCGCGAGAATTCTTTATTGATCCGATGGACCATGGTTCGAAGAATGACGGGCGCTGTCTTTGTCCGCGTTGTGAAGAATTCCGTCGCCAGCATCCTTGTCCGGATGACACCGAACTGGTCTGGACGGTGATTGCCTCTGTTGCTGAACGCATCCGTGACAAGCACCCCGGAAAATTGATTGCCACCCTGGTCTATCCACCGAAACACCACCTGCCAACTACAATCAAGCTGCCCGACAATATTGCTGTAAGAATCTGCCTGCCGGGAGCCAAAACCGCCGCCCTGCCGCAACGGCTCAAAGGAGAATTGCAACGGATCAAAGAGTGGAGTGACATTCTTGGCAAAGATCAGGTGCCCCTGTGGACCTATCAATGCGAAATTTTTGGCCGGAAACTGCCAGGCCCTCCGGAGGTGTATCCGGGCCTGTTCGCCTCTTACCTGCAACATATTCGCCCATTGGCCGCCGGCATTTCCAACGAAATTCATGGCCTGTCGCATACCTACCGCAACATGGATATGTATATTCAGGCACGCCTGTTGTGGAATCCTGACCGCGACCTGAACACGGAATTGAAAGAATATTTTGAAGCATACTACGGACTCCAGGCCGGCCCGGTTCTGCAGGCTCTCTTTCAACGCTTCGAGGAAAACTGGATTCGATACTGGCGCCGAGTCACACCGGACAGCACAGATATGGAAAAAGTCGGCTTGGCACGCGATGGACAGGCTCTGAAAAAAATTATTTGGAGCGAAATCTACACCCCCGCTGAAATGCAGCATATTGAAGATACATTAAAACAGGCTGAAACACTGTGTGCCGGCAATGCGGAGCACTTGCGCCGAGTGCGCATGTTGCGCCCTTGGTTGTTCGATATTATGAAAGAAGAACGTAACGAAGTCATGCATCTGCGAGACCTCTGCCCGGATATTGACGTTTTCAGTCGCCCTTGGGAGCAGACCACGGCTGTCCCTCTGATCAATGCCAGCCGCCTGAAACAGGAATCGCTGCAGTTCGGCACCTGTCAGCTCCGGGTTGACAACAAACAGTTGCAGATCAGGGTTATCGCCCACGAGCCAACGCCGGAGAAAACGCTGACCGATCCGAAACGGCCCACCGGTGATCACGGTCTTTGGCGCGACAATGTCCTGGAATTCTTTTTCTTTGCCGATGATACGTTGACCCAGCTGATGGTCAATGACCTGGGAGCTTGGTCCTGCCGGCGGGTCAGCAGCCAGGCAGTTAGCTGGGAACCGCTCCCGGGGGTCGATGTCAAAGTGGAAAAAACGGAAACTGGATTCCTCTGTAAGCTGATCGTGCCGCGCGCCAATTTTCCAGGCGAAACCCTGCTGTTCAATGTGACTCGCAGCCGCCGAGTCAAGGACAGTGCCGAAGAGAATTCTACCCTCTCCCCCGGTAGTAAACTCGGCAACTGGCATAATCCCGAAAGTTTTGCACGGTTACATTTCAAACCCTGAATGTCTCCAACCCGACTTCGTCCAAAGTAACCCCATGAAAAAAATGCTGCCAATTCCCATTCAGACTGCACGCTTGCAGGATCTTTTCCTGGCTCCAAGGGTAGCGTTGAATCATCAGGTCACGCTGCCTTCCTGCCTGGAGCATTGCCGCAAAACCGGCAGGCTGGACGCTTTCCTCCTGAACTGGCGCCCCGGACAACCTAACAAGCCGCATATTTACTGGGACTCCGATGTCGCAAAAGTTGTCGAAGGGATGGCATGGGATCTGATGCTTTTTCCGGATGCCGAACGGGCCTGCGAGCTTGATCAACTCGCTCAACGAATTGTTTCCGCACAGCAACCCGATGGTTACCTGAATACATGGTTCACGGTCGTTGAACCGCAAAACCGCTGGCAGAAACTGTATCTGAATCATGAATTATATTGCGCAGGACACCTGATGGAAGCTGCAACCGCACACTTTCAGGCTACAGGAAAACGTTTTTTTCTCGAGGCCATGTGCCGCAATGCCGAATGCCTGTCCCGCACCTTCGGCCGAAAAGCAGGCCAATTGCGTGGCTATCCCGGCCATCCGGAAATCGAACGGGCACTCTGCAAACTGGCCGAAAGCGCCAATCGCCCGGATTTTTTTGAACTGGCTTCGTTCTTTATTGAGGAACGCGGACAAAGTCCCAATTACTTCTGTCAGGAAATTGAGCGGGAAGGAGGGCACTGTGACCCGGAATACTTCGCCAATTTGCTGGCCCATAAGCCATTGCGTCAGCAAAGCAAAGCCACAGGCCACGCGGTTCGTGCAATGTACCTGTACAGTGCGATGGCGGAACTGGCGGAAAAACAGCAGGATAAGGAACTGATGACGGTCTGCGAAAAGCTCTGGGACAGTGTGACTCTGCAAAACATGTACGTCACCGGCGGCATCGGTTCCAGTGAATTTGGCGAACAGTTCACCAAAGACTATCATCTGCCCAATGCTGCAGCGTATGCGGAATCCTGCGCAGCGATCGGACTGATGATGTTTGCCAGCAGAATGCTTAATATCAGCGGAAATGCCGGCTATGCGGAAATTCTGGAACGGGTTCTTTTCAATGCCGCAAGCAGTGGATATGGGCTCGATGGAAAAACCTTTTTTTACGCCAATCTGCTGGAAGTCGATCAGAATATGTTTACCAAGCGTAAAAATATCACTGCAGAACGTCAGCCCTGGTTCAATACCTCCTGCTGCCCGACCAATTTCTGCCGCATCTTGCCGCAACTGGCCTGTTTCCTCTTTTCTCAGCTGCCCGATGGAATGGCCATCCACATCCCGGTCGCCGCAAGCATCGACCTGCCGTTGCCCGGACGCCGTCTGAAACTGCAAATTTCCAGTGAGTACCCATATCAGGGCGACATCGAAATCCGCGTTCTGGAGGACTGCCCGCAGACTGTTTTGGCCTTGCGAATTCCAGCTTGGGCGCCGAAATTCGCGATCCGCCTGAACGGGGATGCCTGTCCGGATACGCTGGATAACGGATATCTGATCGTGCAACGGGACTGGCGGAAAGGGGATTTCCTGCAACTGCAGCTCGCCATGCCGGTGGAATGCCTCCAGGCACACCCCAAGGTGACGGAAAATGCCGGGCGCATTGCCTTGCGCAGAGGCCCCTTGGTCTATGCTCTGGAAAGTATTGATAATGGCGAAGACCTTTGCCAGATCCTGATTTCTCCAAAAACCGAGTTTAAGCTTGAGCAGGCCCATGGATTGCCCCAGGGTACTTTGGCCATCGCCGGTACTGCTTTCCGCGAACATTTCACTCCGGAGAGTTCAGACCAACTTTATGCCGCACGAAAAAGTTTTTTGCGGAAGTTCCGTTTTACCGCGATTCCCTATGCGCTTTGGCAGAACCGTGGGCCGGCCAGCATGCGGGTCTGGATCCGAGCCATGACTGAACCGGGAATCCTTTCACCATGAAAATCGCATCCGAATCCGACTTGCTCTTCCAGTTAACTTAACTTCCTTCAGAAATCATCAAAACAAACAGGAGAAAAAAACATGTTGTACCGAGAAAAGTTCTTTACTTTGATTGAGCTGCTGGTCGTGATTGCCATCATTGCCATTCTGGCCTCGATGCTACTTCCTGCTCTGGGCAAGGCACGTGAAAAGGCCCGCAGTATCGCCTGCATCAATAATTTAAAACAGATCGGTCTGGGATATATGTTCTATGCCGACGACAATAATGACTATTTCCCGATCACCTCGGACGCTGCCAATGCGGAAAAATGGACCTTCAAATTCGCCGAATATCTCGGACTCAAAATCGGCGGCAAATTCCCCTCTTTATATCACTGTCCGAAACGCCAGGTCACCCGCGAAGGTGCACAACTCAGCCTCGTCTCTCCAAGCAAGTACGCCGCATCCTGGCGAGAGGTTTACAAGCCCAATCAGCAAAATGGCTACGATCACCACAGCGATTTCAGTTACATGGAAGGCTGGGATCGCAGGGGGCGAATTCACAAGGTGAAATTTCCCGGTAAATACATCAATCATGGGGAAGCGGACTTTGAATGCCCCAGCCCGGGATATTATTACAACTGGGCCAATGAAAGCACCAATCA
>JBAXYW010000246.1:0-6439 GCA_041670605.1 Lentisphaeria bacterium | reverse complement strand
TTGTTCGTGTTCTTGTTCTGAATGCTGGTTATGCTGATAAAGTCGATGTTCACAAATATAGCTCCAGACCGAAGCGGATACGTATGCGCTCAAGTCCCCTCCCTGGCTGCAAGCCTGTCTTAAATCAGAAGAAGAAATGTCCCACAAGGGGAGCCCCTCCGGAGGCAATACGGAATTCAGCAGTTTTGTCGTGCCGCGTTCGCCAAAATGTGGTACCAATTCGGCATAATATGGGGTTCTCACTCCGGGTCTGGGATAAACGATAAAATTAAAATACTGCACGAGTTCACTGGCCCGGTGCCAAGTATGCAGTTGCTGCAAACAATCCATGCCCATCAAGAAAAACAATTGACAATCCGGCATCGTTTTGCTGAGAATCTGCAAGGTATCAAAGGTATAGGATTTGCGATCTTCCCGCTGCAATTCGATATCCGAATAACTGAAAGCCGGATTCGCCTCCACCGCCAGACGCAACATGGCCAGACGATGCTCTGATGCCGTCAAAAAGCCACTGCTTTTATGAGGAGGATTGCCGGAGGGGATGAACATGATTTCATCACAGAGCCCGAGTTGTAAAACCCGTTCTGCCAATTCAGTATGCCCCCGATGCAACGGATCAAAAGTCCCCCCCAGAATTGCCATGCGGTAAGTGCGAGGCTGAGGAGGCATTTCAGGCACTTTTTCAGCCGGCAATACCGCATTATTTTCCAACAGATTGTCGTTATTGAGCATGTTCCACCAAGAGATAAACAAAAAGCGCAAGCGAACTTAAACTTACTATAACAAGATTATGTGAAAAAGCAAAGCATAAAACGGACTGTCGTTCACAACTTGACAGAGAACCCGGACGAACCCGGACGAACCCGGGCGAACCCGGGCAGAAGCGTCGAGCTGGTTTCACATTTGTTGCCAGAGATCGGCCAACGGCTGAACGGCTTTGCCAATGTCGCCTGCTCCGATCACGGCCAACAGAACCGCATCCTGCGAAGCCAAAACGGGACAGAGCACAGGACAGATTTCGGCGGGGTCGGAAGTCAGGTATTCCGCCAGCCCCGGATGTTGGGAATTGATTTTAGAAACGATTTCCCTGGGGTTTGCGATTGCGGCATCCTCTTGCCAGGCCGCAAAAGGAGCCGCCACCCAAACACGATCTGCTGAGGATAAAATCCGGGCAAACTCCGAAGAATAGCGTTTAACGCGTTCAAAACGATGGGGCTGAAAAAGCACCATAAGGGTATGCCGGGGCCACTTTTCGCGCAACGCCTGTAAACTGGCTTGCAATTCGGTTGGATGATGGGCATAATCCTCAACCAGCACTTTTCTGCCGTCGGGACTGCGCCACCGCAGGCTTAGACGGCGGGAAACGCCTGAAAAAAACGATAAGGATTTCACGGCCTGCTCGTTATCTATTCCCAATTCGCGGGCAGCCTGAAGGGCGATAGCGGCATTCTGACGGTTATGCAGACCCGGCAACGACAAATCATGGACTGTATCAGCGATTTCATAATCCAGAAAATGGCATTGGGATAAACTTCCCAGCACGCGTTGGGTCGCCGGGGTATTCCAAGTCAAGACTTTTGCAGCATTTTCTGCAAAGGTGCGAAAGCATTGCTCGAGTGCCGGCACCCCGCCAAAACTCCAGCAATGGTCATCATCGATATTCAGGATGATGGCGAGGCTGGCGCTCAGCAAAGCCTGTGTTCCGTCGCTTTCATCGACTTCGGTGATCAGCACTTCACCGCGTCCGGCAGCGGCGGAACGTTCCCAGCCTTCCACAATGCCGCCGACCAGAAAGCCGGGTTCCAGGCCAGCTGTTTTGGCCAGATGGGTCAGCATCGCCGTCGTTGTCGTTTTGCCATGTGAACCAGCCAGCGCAATCACTCGGGGAAAGAAAGTCGCCAGTTGAGCCAGAAATGCGCCCCTTGAACAACTGGAAATCCGCCGCCGATCCGCTTCCAGGCGTTCCGGATTCCCTGGTGGCACTGCAGCAGAATAAATCAGCAGATCAATATTTTCCGGCAATTTGCCGGTCTGCCCAACCGTGACCTGACAGCCGCGACGCTGCAAGACTGCCAGCATTGCAGAATCAACAACGTCACTGCCGCTGACTTGAACGCCGCAATCTGCTGTAATCTGAGCCAATCCAGCCATCCCGACACCGCCGCAACCTGAAAAATAAAGATGACGCCAAGGTAACTTCAGCATGCCGGCAATTCCTCTTGAACCTTTTCCGTTTGAGAAAACTTGATTTTTTTCCAATGCCCTTGTCGGAAGCGCCAGTAGATCAGGGTGCTGCCAAGCACCGAGGAAAGCACCCATACCCGCCAACTGCCCAACAGGGAGAAATCGAGCACATAAGTGGTTACCAGCACATTAGCTGCCAGGAACCAATGGAAGACCAGGCCGATCAGCATAGCCCAGAAGGTATCTCCGCCGCCACGCAAAGCGCCACTGAAAGCCAGATAGACACCATCAAAGATCAGATAGCAGGCGGCCCAGCGCAGCAAAGGAACGGCCATTTTTGTCACTGTGCTGTAATCCAGCCCGCTGGATTCGGGTGTAAAAAGGCTGACCAGAAATCCAGGCAACCCGATAAAAATTGCCATAATGAAAAGGCTGTAGCAGACCGTCAATTTGCATCCGGAATATGCGGCTCGTTCGGCGCCTTTCAGGTTGCCGGCTCCCAAGTTTTGACTGACCAGCGTCGTCACAGCGATCTGGACGCCCATCAGCGGGAAGAAAGAAAGCAAATCCCAGTTCATGACGATAGTAATAGCCGCTGCTGCATCCACTCCATAGCCATGAAAGACGGCAATCGCCAGGTTGAAGGCTGTGGTTCCCAACAGGGAATCCACCCCATTCGGTATGCCAAATTTCAACAGTGCTCTAAGGATGCCAGGATCATATTTCCAGGCCAAAAGATTGCGGTATTCCTTTTTCCGGCTGTAGCGCAAAAAAACGAAGGACAGGATGCCGGTAACTGTCAAGCTCGCCAGGATGGTACCGAGAGCCGCTCCCACGATTCCCAGCTTGGGGAAGCCGAATTTTCCGAAAATCAACAGATAATCAAAAACCAGGTTCACCAGCATGGCTGCAAAACTGGCCCACATGATGATCTTGGTCTTGCCGATTCCGGAAAAAAAAGCTGCCAGCGGAGCACGCAACAGAGCCAGAATCCCACCTCCCAACAGGAAATACCAGAAATAGGTGGTTTCCAGCTTGATCTGCAAGGGGTCATGTCCGGCCCAGGCAAAAGTACGCACTGCAACGAAGCCGCTCGCGACTACCAGCGGATAGGCCAGCAAACCCAGTTGCAAGCCCTGAAACACGATGCGCGGGCATTTCGTCGCTTGTCCAGCTCCGTAGTAGCGTGCCACCATAGCAGAGACATAGGAGATCACGCCGACAAAAAAGATCATGCAACTAAAGGCCGTGAGTCCTGCATTCATGCAGCTGGCCATGTGTTCCTTGCCGACATAAGAAAGATACATGCGATCCATGAACATCATGACCGTATCAAAAATATTCGATACGATCATCGGAACCGCAATGGGGATCAGAGCCGCAATGCCACCCGCGCCATCCCAATGTTTGTGGAAAAACTGTTTTATCATCGTTAGATTCTTAACCGAAAACGGGCAAGCCTGTGGCGGCGGTACCTTAGCAAAATTCTATTTCAGACAACAGTCCGGCGGCATTGGGATCATAGCGTAAAAAAGGCGTTTAGCCTCATTTTCAGGGGCATAAACGCCGAGTTATTCCTTCGCAGCGGCTTACCGCAGCCCGTTTATGGCCTCACCAGCCGAAGATACCGGCAACATTCGGAATGCTGGGTTTGATCAGCTGTTTAATCGCTTCGGCATATTCCCGGATTTCCCACTGAGCATGCTCGCTCGCTCGCAAATCAATAAATTTCAAAAGATTACTCAAATCCACCGTGGCCCAAAAAGTCGTCATCAAATTTTGCGGCAGTACTCCGCGGGCCTGTTCACGGCAAACGCCCTTCTCCAACAGATCCTGATAAACGGCCAACGCGGCGACATTCTGGCAGCGAATGATATCCCGGCAGAGAGCCTGATCAAGAGCCGCATCCGCAATCACCGAAGCTTGGCGATTATTCTCCGACTGAGCACGAATTTCCGAAGGCACATAAAAATCAAGATCCTCTTCGGTATAACGGCGGGAAATCTCATTGTATGACCACGTCCGATGACGATGCCATTGGGAACGCACAAACAATGGGCAATGCACCAGAAACGTAAAGACGACATGCTCCAGCGGCGTATTATGATGGTTTTCCAGGAGATACTTGACCAAAACTACGTCGCGTTCGTTCATCTCAGAGCGCATTTTCCCAAAGGAAACCCTGGCGGCATTGACGACCGTGGTTTCTGACCCCATCTGATCCACCAAACCGATCCAACCCTGTCCTCCTAAAACCAGAATATGATTTTCCGGAGGTCTGTTTACGCTGGCGAGTTCAGCCATATTCTTTCCTTTGTGAATCTGGTAATTACCGAAACGCTAAGACACAGCCCGGCTCTTCGGACGACATTGGAAAACCGGCTCACTTGTTGATCAGCTTAGGTTCCAGGTAATTCACACAGCTTTGCAGAGTGGCCAGCTCTCCGTATTCGTTTTCCGGCACTTCCACCCCATATTGCTTGCGCAATTCCATGACCACATCAAGAAAATCCATGGACTCGAGTTTCCCCCGAAGGTTTTCTTCTGGTTCCAGAACCGACCAGTCCTCATCCGGGACAATTTCATTGACAATATTGATGATCGCTTGAGAAATTTCGGCACGCGTCATTAGTAGAATTCTCCATTTTTATGTTTTTTACCAATCAGATACGGAATTTGTTTTCACGCCAAGAAGCGTTTGACCACGGTCACGCAATTAATCCCCAGCATACCAAAGGAGTTATTGAGAATAACATCGACCCTGGGCACTTTTCGGGGTTGACCAATCACCAGATTGGGCAGTGCGCAGGCGGGGTCGAGATTCTCGACATTGATGGTATGATGTATCGTAAGGTCACTGAAGGAAGGAAGGTTGCCGGCCAGCTCCAAGGCTCCGGCAGCCCCCATGCTGTGGCCGATAAAACTTTTGGTATTGGTGAAACAAGTTTCGGGACAATTCTGGAAGACATCCCGCAAGGCTTCGCATTCCCGGATATCGCCAGCCGGGGTTCCAGTTGCGTGGGTATTGACGATCTGAATATCCGCTGGCTGGAGACCGGCTTTGACAATGGCCTGCCGCATGCATTGAGCTTGACGGACAGCATTGGGCAACACCGTATCAGTGGCATCGGAATTGCAGCACCAGCCGACCAATTCACCATAGATTTTGGCTTTGCGTGCCAGCGCCCGATCCAGGCGTTCGAGAACGAAGATCGCCCCGCCTTCGGAAACCACAATGCCATTGCGCGCCCGATCAAAGGGGCGGCTCGCTTTCGTTGGATCCGAGTGTTTGGCCAAGGCATTCTGGCTGTTGAATGCAGCAAAAATTCCAAAGGTTCCGGGACTCTCCGAAACACCTCCGGCCAGAGCCACATCGACTTCGCCGAGCAAAAGCTGCTGAGCCCCCGTCACGCAGCCCAAATTCCCAGCTGCACAAGCCGCGCCAAGCGTAAAATGCGGACCGGTAATGCCAAAATTCAGGGTCACTTCCCCAGCTGGATTATTCGCAACAGTACGTGGATTATGATGATGACTCCAAAATTTGGTCTGATACCCATACTTGCTGATTTCAAAAATTTCATTTTCGGTTTCGACGTTTCCATGTTCAGTGATACCGATAAAGACTCCGGTTCTGGCTTTCTCCTCGACAGTCAGTTCGAGAGCTGCGTCCGCCAAAGCCTCCCGGACACAGTAAATGGCAATCGAACCCGCTCTGGTACCTACCCGTAATTCTTTTCGGGTCTGATATTTCAAGGCATCAAAATGGCATAATCCAGCCATGGTTTCCCCAAAATATCGAATTGAATACGCTTGGATTCCGGAAACCGAATCCAGCAGATTCCTGCGATACTCCTGCAAATTATTGCCATTTGGAGAAGCCAAGCCAATGCCTGTAATAACAATTCGGTCGCAGTCAGATTTATTCATGCCCTAACTCAAAATACGGTTCATTATGAGGTCAAATATGGAAAATGAGTTCTTAATATAAATCTTCGTTTGAAATATGCGAGACCAGACAAGCAATTTCCCGGCTTGAAGACGCTGGAAGAGAATCGCTCAGTCATCTCTCACTCCCCTCAGATACTTCCAGTTCAACGTGGCCAGGAATGAGAATCGAACACAGCGAAATTCCGGAGTAGTTCAACAAAGTTACACTGTATATCCCAATTTGTCCAGTAGCGACAAGCCCTTTGCCGGCACAAGTAACGCACCAGTGTTACCCCAAAACAGGCTTGTTTTGAAGGACGAATTTCTC
>JBAXYW010000245.1:0-6446 GCA_041670605.1 Lentisphaeria bacterium | reverse complement strand
GCCGCCACGGCAAAACGTTCGTTCAGCACTGCATCAAGCAGTTCTGCCCCGGCCCGCAGCTGATGCGCCCCATTAAAATGAACCGTCGCATGGGAACGGGTTGTCCGGCCAAAGGCAAAATGATCGTCGCTGCGTTCGTAACTGGTAATGGCCGGGTCGACCAGCAGGTTGTGTCCATATGCACCATACTCGACCGTTAGCCTGCTCAAATGGGTATGCCAGCCGCCAAATTGGCCGGCATCAAAAAAGAACTTCTCCGTCGCGTTACCGCCAAACACCAGCCCGGCATCGAGAAAGACCCCTGACAACGGCGGCTGCCAGTCCGCGATGCCACCACGTATCGCCAGCGGCGCCAGGCAGAGTTTCGGCCAACGGGGAAAACTGTCCGCGTATTTGCTGTCGTTGAAGGCAAACGGCGCTCCCAGCTGCCGGAAAGACAACCCTTTGCGGATCATCTCCGGATCGACCTGCAGACCCAGCTCGGGATACAAGCGGCTCAGCTGCCAGGCGTAGATCATCACATCGACCATCCAGTTATGATATCCGGTCGTATTCTCCACATGCGAACCGTCAGCCCGAAATTGCCGGACAAAGCAGGCGTTCAGAACCTCCACCCCTGCCATTCGCCAGCGCTCTGCTCCAGGCATAAAATCCAGCGCCAGCCCCGCCTCAAGCAACGCGTGCGCCTGAGCAATCTGCCAGTTGCTGTCACCGGGTCGGGTCTGATCCGTCAACATCTCGCTCTGCCTAGCCAGAACCCCGACCAGCCGTTCGACCAGTGCCGGCGTAAAAGGCGGCGTCTCCATAAATATCGCCAGGGCTGTCAACCAGGCCCGGATGCGAATTGAAACATTGAGCACATTGTTGTTCTGCGGATCAATAAACTGACGTTCATGCCGGTCCCAGAAATCGCACCAATCCGCCATCACAGCGGCGGCCCGGGCCGCATAGGCATCATCGCTACTGAGGCGATAGGCCGCGCCCAGCGGCTCCAGCATCGTGAACCGGTTCAGCTGCGCCACCCACTCCTGATGTCGTTTCTGTCCACCAAACCAGTCGATCCCGCACTCCCCGATCGGCACCGGTTCCGTACCATAGAAGTAGGCCGATCCGCGGCAGACTTCTCCGGCTTTGTCAAGCAGCTCCTTCCGCAGTTTTTCTGTAACCCGCAAGGGATCTGTCAGCGGCGGTCGCCCATAAGCGACCTGCATCTGGCTGACTTTGCGCACAAAATCATTCCCGTCAAAAGTTACCGGCAGCTGTTGCGCTCCCATCAGACTGCTACCGAAGAGCGCCTCTCCTGACATCAACCAGGTTTTCAATCGCATATCCACCCTGTCCTTTTGTCTTGTCCTTGACTGCGTGTTGGCCACCCAGACATGTCCATCTCTCATTTTCGGCCTTGAAAAATCTTCTCACTGCGCCGAGCCTGCGTCAAAGCATCCCTGCCGCCCAGGCAACGGTTGTCTCGCCCAAGACGCTGTGCCTACTCTCAAGATAGCCCCGGCACGTAGGCCTGTCAAGCCTGCCTTGCTAAAATGGAAGCGCGGACCGCGGAGCTGGTGTCGGCGAGACGCTTGGCGCTCCATACGTCCCCTGCACCCTGCTCCCGGTATTACAGAAGACTGAGCGATTACCGGCATCAATATAATGTTACCAGTATTTTTTTTCGGCTTGACTTTTCGCAAATTACAGATAAACTTTTCCGGAGTCTGTCCAGATTTTTTGGCTCTTCGGAAAATTTAATGGGTTGATTTTCTGCTTTAATGTGCTCTTTTGACCCAATTCTATAGCCTCAAAAAGCCACTAATCTTACGCAGTGTTTTTCATAAGTCATTGCTTATCAACAACAAATTAGAACCGTGTTATAAGGGTTTTTTCTTTGCGGCTATGCCGCCTCGGAAAATTACCCCAAAACTCAGGACTCAAAGATCGGCCTCCAATTCCTTTCGATTCCTTTTTTTGAGTTGACAATCAACCGCATATTTTGGCAAAATTTCAACCCTGTCAATGACAAGTCAAATTGGCGCCAAATTTATCATCTAGGGAGTCCCATGAAGCAACGGCCCATAATTGTGTTTCTTAATCAAGATTTCATGGAGATCAATCCGTTTCTTCTTTTCCATCTTTGTCGTCTTTCAGAAAATTGAACCAATGCGACAGATCGATCGAAGTACAATTGATAAAAAAACTTTCATTTGCTTTTCCTGCAATCAGCAGGATGATTATAGTAATGTAAATTCCGTATGATACCTGCTGAAACCGCTGTATTTCCGAAAGTTTCCAAGGATCATAGAATCCCGATTCCAGCCGATTTTCGAAAATGATCCCCGAACTTCAGATCATTTCATTTTTTCCAAAACCCTCAAACCCGGCAGAAAGCACAAATCCAGTAAGGCAGATTATGAACAAACAAGTACCACAGGAAGACCGAGAAATCCTCCGTCGGCTCGCGGGGCAGCTGGCTTCACTGGCTGCACTGCCGGTCCAACAGGAACGTTGTCAAGGCTGGGCACGAGTCAATGATCTCCAACGCGGGGTGAAACCCATGGTCATGATCCGGGAAGAACCTTGGAATGAATTCGATGAACATGACGATTTGCGCCTGCGCTGCAAAGATTCTTTTTTGCAGCAGGTCGAACTGCACATGCGGAGACTTTTATTCAAATGGAACCATTTCCAGGGCGACATGGTCATCAACCCCTACTGGCCGATGCAGAAACTCACAACTTTTGATAGCACTTGTTCGGTGAAAATCGAAGAGGATACCATCGCGTATGACCCGAAGGGCGGCATCAAATCCCATCATTATCATACCCTCTTCAATCAACCCGAGGATCTGGAGCGCATCCGAATGGTAAAGATTGAATATGACGAAACGACCACCCTGCGCCGTTTTCAGCTGCTGCACGATTGCTTCGGAGATATCCTCCCGATACGCCTGCAAGGCCTCGGCTTCCTTTCGTTTGCCGTCTGGGATCGGATTGCGATGTGGTATAATCCGACCGAACTGCTGCAGGATTTAATTTTGAAGCCTGAATGGATGCATGCCATTGTCAGTCGTTATACCGACGCCATGCTTAAGCAATTGGAACAGCTGGATGAACTGCATCTTCTGCGCGTCTGCAATGAAGATGCCATCGGGTCGGGAGGCTTGGGATATGTCTCCGACCTGCCTGGCAAAAACTTTCAGTCGGAAAGCGTCCATCCCCATAATCAATGGGGAAATTCCATGCCCCAGATTTTTTCCGACGTCAGCCCGGATATGCATGAAGAATTTGCACTGCAGTACGAACGTCGCTGGATGGAACGTTTCGGCCTGAATTATTATGGCTGCTGCGAACCCCTGCATCTGAAAGTGGACATCCTAAAAACGGTGCCGAACCTACGCAAAGTCTCCTGCAGCCCCAGAGCCAATCTCGAACGTATGGCTGCTGAAATCCAAGGCCGATGGGTGATCTCCGTGAAACCGAACCCCGCTGCCGTGGCAGGGGATGGATTTTCGGAACCCAGTATCCGGGAGGGATTCCGGCGGCAACTGGAAATCCTCGGCGATCTGCCCAGTGAATTCATTTTCAAGGATATCAGCACCTGCCGGCAAGATCCTGGTCGCATCACCCGTTGGGTACAAGCCCTGCAGGATTGCCTATGAACGTCCAAAGGCAGAAACAAACCTCTTCACAACCAAGGTAGTGCCTCTGAGAGGCACTAATTCCGGGAGGGCACCCTATCCCAGGCTAACACCTGGGGCTAAGCATAGTTAAGCGCCCACAGCGCAAAAGATGCCCGCTAAGATACGAGTGCAATTACCAACTTTTGGGCATTGCACCCATTGACAATCAACAGCATATTTTGGCAAAATTTCAACCCACTAAAAACCCTGAAGCGCCTCAATTTCTTGGAGAAAACGGGAAATGCCATTGATCGGGTAGCACATTGAGACGCTTATAATTTGTGAGTCATCCGCCAACCCCTCTGCCGCATTTGAATCTCTTGAATTCAGCCTTCAGTGTTTTTCTTGTAGTTCAGGGTAATAAGTAAAAATTCGTTAAGTTGTTGGATGAAAAATTCCAATCTGCCGTCCTTCATGGTTTGCACTTTGAGGGGGTTTTCCAGTGGGGCGATATAAGCATCCATATACTGGTATCCGTTTGGCAAGCGCAAGCGGAAGTTCAAAGCGTGCAATGGTACTGGCGGCAAATCGGACGGCAAGTTGAGCAAGCAGATAATCAGACGTTTTTCGGTCGTTTGGTCAAAAACCGTGACTTCTAAAGTGCTTGGCGCATTGGTTTCAATGACAGAGCTGCGGCAAAGAGTACGAAACAAGTTGCCCAAAATTTGTCGGTGGAATTTGAAGGGAACTTCTTCCAGTTTACCGGCAGCGTACAATACTTCACCTTTCCCGTAACGATGCCGGGTCATGGCGGGGTAATCGGTAGCATGCATTGGCGGATTGCTGATTGCTGAGCCGAAAAACTGCTGTTCGTTTGGTCCAGAGCAAGGCAAGGTCAAAGTGCCCAGGATTTCAGTATCAACCCCGGCCGTTATGAGCAGCTGTTTCCCATTGAGCATGAGGGGATACATTTTACTGACATTTGGCAGCAAGGTTCCGGAAGTCGGAGCAATATAAGTCACCGCATCCGTTTTTTTACCGCTATAATGCACTCCAAATAGTTTTGCCAGTTTAAAATCCGCCTGCCACCCTTTCTGATCATCATACAGAGAAGAATGCATTGATGCATAAATTCTGCCGCCAGAGGCAACATATTTTTCCAACGCTTCACATTCGGCATCAGTCAAACACGCACAATCACTAAGCACAATCAGCGGATGCCGCTGCAGATTCTCCAGATCCTTGCTGGTGATGAAAGAGAACAGCAAATGGTCTTCCTGAATAGCAGCGATCAAGTTGCGACGAGTTGCCACAAAATCAATCGGCAGCTTGGCCTCGAATTCACTGACAGAGATCGTTTTTTGTTCCAGGTCAAACAGGGATTCTGGTGCATGGTATATGGCTAAATCAGTTAGTGGTATGGATTCAGCCCGCAAGTATTTTTCATATTTTTCGTAGGTTGAGAAGACAATCCGGGCGTGTTCATAGAAGCGGCGATCCATACTGCCTTTGGGATCAATAGCATCAATCAAGGTAAAAGATGCCTGGTTGGCGATTGCTGCGTATGCACGCATCATCAGATCAGCAAGGGGGCGTTCGGTAGTATGATGAGAAAGATTAACGCAGCGAGGCGTCATGAACTCAATGGGTTTATGTCGTGAACAGGCCGAATAGAGCTTGCAGATATCGGACTGTTCCCAGCGGTCGCCAACAAAATCACCAGCCAGAAAATCGCTGGCTGCAAGAAAACCTGCCCCGATACCGCTTATTTTTCCACGGATCATGCTGGTCGTCTGCAAAGTAACGGTTCGTTCCGGATGTTGTTTTTTGACCACATCCTGGATTTGCGTGGCAAATTCATCCAGCCATTTTTTTCTGCATTCCTGAAGGGCCAGCCAAGCCGGATTATTCCAATCGACGTTACGCGGCAGTGTATCATAACCAGTTTCCTGCTGGAAGCGTTTTTGGCAACTTGGACAGAAGCAATAGTACCAGTGCCCAATCATGTCGATCCAAAAACCAACACAGTTATAGTTTTCATTGAGTTCAGCAAGCATTTGCAGAAAATATTGCCGGAATGGGGTATTGAAACAGCACAGGCCAAAACGCCATTTGTAATGTTCAACCGTTCCTTGCCCATCATGCAGGATTAAACGCCATTCCGGATGTTTATCATATGCGGCTCGACTCCAAACATTAAGATAAATCTGCACCTTGATATTTCGCTTTTGACAGGCCGATATCGTTTCCCCTAACAAATCCCGTCCATGCAGCTGACGGTGTGGAAAACCGACTTTCGTAGGCCAATAACACAGTCCCAGACAGGAACCGGCATAGATTTCTGCCGTATCAACATTTGCCAGCTGCATCATATCAGCATAATTTTCCGGGGAAAAACAACTGAGAAACTCTTCATTCCAATCCGGAATATGCATATCGACCAACAGGCGGCGAAATGATTTTGTAAACCATTTGTTATCTTTGTTATCATCATTTGGCATAATTTTCTCCTGGTTGTATTGAATTTTTGCGATAAAACCACAGTATATCGGCAGCCTTTGGCCGGGCTGTGACAATATTGGAAAAGACAATCGATTTTACTTGCTGTTTATTTGAGTGCAAAAAACAGCGTATCAGGTTCCTGCAGTTGGCAAAGCAATCTGCCAGAATTAACAGGATAAGTTTTCCCGGTAAACAATTCAGTTGCCTGCTGGAAATTTCCAGGAATTGTCAATGTCAATGGGCCGCTGTTGGCGCTATGCACTGCCAGAAGATTGCCGGCGGCGTAGATTGGCACTTCGGGTTCAGCGTAAACATGTGCTCCAGCAGCTTG
>JBAXYW010000244.1:0-6506 GCA_041670605.1 Lentisphaeria bacterium | reverse complement strand
CTGTTCGCGTATGACTGTGAAGGACAGTCGGTCGGCGTTCCGGTTGCTCCCGGCAAACCCGCCCCCAATGTCATCCTTAAATACCGGATCATGGCACAGGCCGCCGGCCTTGGCGAAACCGCTTTGAATGGGCTGTTTCTGACACCGCAATTCGGCCCCCGTCAGCGTTTTGCCATGTTGTTGACCGACGCAGGTTTGGAATCCGACCAACCGTTCAAACCGCATCTCTGCGACGACTGCGGCAAATGCATCGCCGCCTGCCCCCTGCAAGCCCTGTCCGTTAAAAACGCCAAACCATTTGGCTTGGCCAACTATCAACGACCCGTTGCGGAACGCGACAATGCCCGCTGTCTGCGCTGCAAAAATGGTGCCATCGCCACCAATTATGGACGTTTTGAAACCGTGGAACGGGTGGCTGCCGCCTGTAGCCGCGCCTGTATCGCGGCTTTGGAAGAACGAAAGGCCAGCAGCGAAAAATTCACGCAGCCCTTCCGGCAGAATCCGGCTTGGGGACGTGACCTGAATGGCGATAAAATTTTCTGAGCACAGCCTGGCTCATGATGGCAATTTAAATGCAAGGAGCATACCATGTCAGATAAAGTTTTAACTTCCCGCATGATCAAAGATCTGGCGAAGAAGATCGGAGCCGGCGGTGGCGGTGTAGAAGTCGTCGGCGTCGCCAATATCGAACGCTTTGCCGAAGCCCCGGAACGCATGCACCCGGCCAATATTTTTCCGGATTGCCGTTCGGTCATTTCGATTGTTCAACCCATCCCACGCAGTACCTATCGAGGAATTACCGAAGGGACTCATTGGAATAATTACACCTTTTATTCCTACAACCGCCTGAATACCGTCTTCCGTCCAATGGTTACGGATGAGATCAGCCGTTTCATTGAAGAGCACGGCTATGAAGCGGTACCGGTTTATCCAGGTGTACCAGAGTGCTATCCCAATCAACCGAACCCAGTGCCGGGACGCCCTGCTCCGGAAGTGAATCTCAATATCCGGATTGCGGCCATGGCCTGCGGGCTGGGTGAAATCGGCTGGTCCAAAGTCTTTCTGCATCCGGTCTTCGGCCCACGGGTACGTATCGGCAATATTCTGACCGATGCGGTGCTGGAACCTGATCCCCTGATCAAACCCGGCACCCTCTGCAAGCGCTGCATGAAATGCGTCAAGGATTGCCCCGGTAACGCCATTCCGCCTAAAGACGGCCCACGCATCACCATCCATATTGACGGACAGGAATATCAATGGGGCGATGTCAAGATGGGACGTTGCACGGCAACCCATCACGGCATCAATTATCTAGCGTCCCCCTTCCTGAAACGCTACTTCCCGGGCTTCAATCTGGACATTACTGAAACGACGATGTCCGAAGAACTGGCTTACAAAATCACCCATTCACTCGGTCTTGCTAACTGGCGCCAGAGTCCGGAATTCCCCGGAACTGCCGGCTATCCCTACATCAAACAAATCGCTTCACACTGCGGTTACTTGGCCGTCTGCGGTGCCAAAGGCTGCATCCGGGCTTGCGCGGAATTCCAGGAAAAAACACATAATATCGAGCAAAGTGAATTCAAGACCCCAATTTTCCCCGGGCCAAAATGGAAATTGCCCCCCCCGTCCGAAGACCCAACCGGCGGTATCGTCGAAAAGAGGGCACTTACCGAACTCTATCAGGATCCCGACCACGACGCTGGGAAATGGTAAATCGTGAGTCCTCATGGGAAAAATCTCCTGAGGATCATGTCCCGACAACATGCCTTTTAGGAGATGTCGGCACGTAGGGGCACGGTACACCGTGCCCCTACGTGTTTCCAACAAAGAAGTGCAAGAAAAAACCGTGATACTATATTAAGAGTTTTGTTCAAGGTTTTCGGATTAGTTCAAAAACACGCTTTGCAAGAATTAGGAACCACAAGGAATTAGCGATGAAGAAGTATGTGTTAGTCGGAACTGGCGGTCGTGCCTCGATGTACATTGAAGCTCTCTGCAAGGATTTCAAAGAAAAAGGGCAATTACTTGCAGTCTGTGATACGAATCAGGCTCGTATGGATTTCTATAATGAGCAGATTCAACAGGAATATCAGCTGCCTGCCGTTAAGACCTATCTGGCACATCAATTTGACCAGATGATTGCCGAGCAGAAACCCGATGGGGTGATTGTTACCAGTATGGATCGTACTCATCACCAGTATATCTGCCGGGCGATGGAACTGGGCTGCGATGCCATCACCGAAAAACCGATGACCATCGACGCTGAAAAATGTCAGCAGATTGTCGATACCATCAAGAAAACCGGGCGTGACCTCAAGGTCTGCTTCAATTATCGTTATGCACCACGCAATACCAAGGTCAAGGAAATACTCTCCTCCGGAGCGATTGGCGAAATCATCAGCCTCCATTTCGAATGGCTACTCGATACCGCCCACGGCGCTGATTACTTCCGTCGTTGGCACCGTGATAAACGTAATAATGGGGGGCTTCTTGTTCATAAAGCCACTCATCATTTCGACCTGGTCAACTGGTGGATCAATTCCGCTCCGGAAACCGTTTATGCCATGGGCGATCTGCGGTTTTATGGCAAAGCCAATGCTGAAAAACGTGGCGTCACCGAATTTTATCCCCGTTCCAGAGGCTCTGAGATTGCCGCAAAAGACCCCTTTGCCTTGAAATACGATCCCGACAACAAGAATCTGATGGGGCTCTACTACAACGCAGAACATCTAGATGGCTACTTCCGCGACCAGAGCGTCTTCGGAGACGGGATTTCCACCGAAGACACCATGTCAGTCATCGTTAAATACCGTAATAAGGCCGTCATGACCTATTCCCTGAATGCCTTCTGTCCCTGGGAGGGTTACCGTATCGTCTTCAATGGCAGCAAAGGACGACTGGAATACAATGTCGTGGAAACGCCTTTCCTCGATAAAGATCAGCCGGATGACCTGATTATTCCAGGCATGCATGAAATACAAGGCGACAAGAAAACGATGATTCCGGAAATTATTCTGCAACAGCTCTGGGGCAAACCCAAAGTCATCGAATACGATCAGACCAATAAGAGCGGGCACGGCGGCGGCGATGCACTCCTGCTGAACGACATCTTTGTTGGCGGACGGGAAGACCCCCTCGGCCATGCGGCCGGCTATGTCGATGGTGCAAACTCCTGCTTGACCGGTATTGCCGCCAATGAATCGATCAAAACCGGTATGCCGGTCAAAGTCAAAGACCTGGTCAGCCTCTGACTGCATCAATCCATTGCAATAACAGGAAAACAGCATGAAGTCTTCTGCCTGTGAAATGCCTTACGTCTGTGCCTTTGACAGTGGCGGCAGCAAAACCTTCTGCTGGATTGCTGCCGCAGACGGCACAATACTTGCCCGACAAACTGGCATTGGCGCAGCCAATATCCATGATGAAGAAATTCTCAAAGGCATCCTGACTCCGACCCTGCAGGCTACACTGAAAGAGGCAAAGCTGCAGGAGTCTCAGCTGGCCGCTGTCAATGTCTGCTTGGGTGGACTCAATGAAAAGGCGATGCAAAATGCACTGCAAAATCTGCTGCCGGAAAGCCGAATTCAAGTCATTCGGGAGTCCAGCGGCGAAGCCATTTTTGCAGGAGCGGCCTTCTGGGGGTTTAACATTGCCTTGATGGCCGGCACCGGCGTCGTTGCCGTGGGCATCAATTCTGCCGGTCGCAAATGCTCCATTGGTGGCTGGGGACCTCTAATGTATGATTTGGGAGGCGGCTTTGCGATTGCTCAGCAGGCTCTGCATGTTCTTGCGGAAACCATTGATTTCCGACTGGCACCGACTCTGTTGCTGCCTGCCTTGGCGCGGACAGCTCCCTTTGCGCAGGCCCTGGAACCTTGCCAATTTCTCGACAAAGCCCCTGCAGACATGAGTTATGAAGAACGCCTGACCCTAAAAAATGGCATCAAATCTGTCCTACCCCAGCTGGATCGCCGAACCGTAGCCGGTTTATTCCCCATCGTCTGCGAATGCGCCAAACAAAAGGATCCCGCTGCCCAACAAATTCTGGAACATGCAAGCGAAATCCTTGTCAAAGTCACAAACGCACTTGCCGTTGATTTAGAACTGACAGCTCCGAAAATCACGCCGATCGGTGGTATTTTTAAAGCTGGTGAACTTGTTTCACAGCCTTACCAGCTGGCTTTACGAAAAGTTTTGCCGAAAGCGGAACTGGTTTTCTGCGACTTCACGCAAATCCATGGCAGCGTTTTGCTGGCTCTGCAACTGGCCGGCCTCCCATTGTCTGCGGCGCAGGTTGCGAAAATACGCCGCGCTTAAAAAAACTCTGGCCAGCCCAGAACATCACGAAGGGGTCCGACCATGAAAAAGAAGTTCTTAGCTTTATTCACCGCTTTGTCCTGCCTCGCACTGGCACAGCTCTACGCACAGGATGCCGCTGCAAAAACTGAAACGGCAACCTGCAAGAAAGAGCTCAAATGTGCAGACCAAAGAGCCACCTGTCCGAAGGCTGCTGAAGAAAAAGCTACATGTAAAGCGGCGTGCCTGAAGACTGCCGACGAAAAAGCGGCGTGTAAAGCGGCGTGTCCGAAAACCGCTGACGAAAAAAAGGCATGTAAAGCGGCGTGTCCGAAGACCGCTGAAGAAAAAGCGGCGTGTAACAAGGCTGCTGAAAAAGGGACTTGCAAAGCCGCGAAGTGATTCAGGTTTTCGGCCTGTTTTACTGTAATCAAGAGACTATATGATGTCTCCGTACTTGTCATCCATCGGGATACTGCGGGTTTTTTCATACGCTAGTCTTCTGCTGAGTAAAAAACACCAACCTGCCAGAGGCTGCTTTCCAGCCTCTGGTTTTTGTTTGCAATAAACACATAATCAACGAGGTAAAAGATGAAGATCGGAGTAATCAACTCGCTTCGGCTTGAACGCCAGGACTGCATTTTTGACCGGGTTCATAATTTAGGTTTTAAAACCTGTCAACTGGGCTGTTGGCGCCCAGATGAATTGACAAATCCACTGGCTGAAAAAGTCAACGCCCAAATCCAAAGTAGCGGAGTACAACCCTGTGCGCTCTGGGCCGGTTATACTGGACCGATTTACTGGAATTTTACAGAAGGCCCCCTGACCCTGGGACTGGTACCCCGTGAATTCCGCTTCCAACGCATCAATGAACTCAAAAAAGGCGCTGATTTTGCCAGCAAAATCGGCTGCCGCGCCATCATTACGCATTGTGGTTTTATCCCGGAAAATATGACGGACCCCGAATACAAGGGTACCGTCATTGCGATTGCTGCCATAGCCAACTACTGCAAACAGCTCGGCATCGAATTCTGGTTCGAAACCGGACAGGAAACCCCGATCGTTTTGCTCCGCGTCATTGAGGAAATCGGCAGCGGAAACCTCGGAATTAATCTCGACCCCGCCAACCTGCTGATGTATGGCAAAGGCAATCCTCTCGATTCACTCGAAGTTTTCGGCAAATATGTCCGTAATCTGCATGTCAAAGACGGTATGACTCCAACGGATGGGCTGAAACTCGGCAAAGAAGTCCAGGTCGGAAAAGGCATGGTGCGCTTCCCCGCCCTCATGAAACGCCTGCGCGAAATCGGCTTCGACGGCGAATTCATCATCGAACGTGAAATCGCCGAAGGCGAAGAACAAAAACACGATATCCTCGAAACCGCCGCAAACCTGGGAAAATGGTGGAACGCCTGAAAAAACAACTGAATTCTCTATCCGACCCGGCTCGGATTTGATCGGTTGAAATATTTTATACTACCTATCAAACTGTTCCTTGTTTTTTGTGGACGGTTTTCCGTAACCCTAAACGAAGCTGTTGAAGTTAAGAAAAATATTTAACTCTTTGAAAACAAGGAAGATACAATTTTAAAGTCATTCACCAAAGTGGTGAATGCCCTTGAAAACACGAGGCGTCCATGCTATCTTTTATCTGGTATTCATCAAATTATCAAACAAAAGTAGACAACATGGATGCCAATCAAAAAAGGCTCTTCGGGAAATTTAATGGATTTATTTTCTGCTTAAATGTGCTCTTTTGACCCCATTCTATCGCCTCAAAAAGCCACTAATCTTACGCAGTGTTTTTCATAAGTCATTGTCTATCAACGACAAATTAGAATCCTTTTATAAGTGTTTTTTCCCTTGTGGCTATGCCACCTCGGGAAATTACCCCCAAACCCTGGACTCAAAGATCGACCTCTGATTCCTTTCGATTCCTTTTTTTGAGTTGCAAATGGATGCAATTTCAAAAGTTGCTACCATCAAGCGGCCATTCCAGACGCGAAAGGTAAGGCAGGCGCTCAACCAGCTTCTTGAAAAAAGGGTTTTTGTGGACGGATTTGCGCCATAGGCGCAAAGATGCCTGTCAGACGCCAGATAATTGTTCCGGAATTTGCGTCATATAAAAGGCCGGGGATATTGACCGTACCGGACTAATTAGCTGTCACGAAGATCTGATTTTGTTGTATTTCTTCATATTCTTGATT
>JBAXYW010000243.1:0-6534 GCA_041670605.1 Lentisphaeria bacterium | reverse complement strand
TCCATATCCCGTCTACGTTTTTGACGGGGTTGATAATCAAAAAAACAGCATAGTGGAATGTTTTGTTTTTAGATTTGACTTGTAAAAATGCAAGTGGCACTTTTTAATTTGTCAACTTTTTTGCCATTTTTTTATGGTTGTGCCACATTTAAGTTGATTTTCTGTCCCAGTAATGTGCCAGTCTAATTTCACAGAGATTCAGTTCTCTGAACTACAAACGTACACGTACTCAATGCTCTGTAGGAGTTGCTTAGCATGTTTTTTCTGCAAAAACTCAGAACCGGGTGGATTGGAGTAAAACTCCTCTGCAAGCCCAAAGGGCAATTGGGATTTTTCTGTTGTGATCTTACATTATGCAAAGTTGATATTCCCATCTTCGTTCTTTCACTCTATCGCATCGAGGTTCCGGATGGCCAATAATTATTTTACCGACAATCAGGATCTGCAGTTTCATTTACAGAATACGCCACTGAACGAAATCGCCAGGTTGAAAGAGCAAAATTATCAGCTGACTGAAAAATTTACGAACGCCCCGAAGAATTTTGCAGAGGCTTTTACGGTTTACCAGCAGAGATTGCAGGAAGTCGGCAAAATTTGTGCGGAAGAGATTGCGCCTCGTGCGACTCAGGTTGACCGCGATGGGGTAGTTTTTGCTGATGGTGCTGTGACTTATGCTCCAGGCACCAGAGAGAATTTGCGCGTTTTGACGGAAGCCGGCTTGATGGGCGTCACCCTGCCAAGAGATTTTGGCGGGCTGAACATGCCGATTACGATTTATACGATGATGACTGAAATGGTCTCCAGAGCAGATGCCAGCCTGCAGAATCTTTTTGGTCTTCAGGATATCGCAGAGACCATCAACCGTTTCGGGGATCCACAGCAGAAAGAGCAGTTTTTATCCAAGTTTGCTTCCGGTGAAGCGGATGGCGCCATGGTGTTGACTGAACCCGAGGCCGGCAGTGACTTGCAATCCGTGCAAACAACAGCTACGCTTGATGCGGACTCGGGAAAATGGGTTCTGAATGGCAAAAAACATTTTATCACCAATGGCTGTGCCAGAATTCTGCTGGTTTTAGCACGCTCGGAACCGAGCACGGTGGATGGCCGCGGATTATCCTTATTCCTGGTCGAGAAATGCCCCCAAGTCATGATCAACAGCATTGAAGATAAACTTGGGCTGCATGGATCCCCGACCTGTGAACTGATTTTCAACAATGCCCCGGCATTGCTGATCGGCCAGCGGCGCAGGGGGCTGACCCGTTATGTGATGTCCCTGATGAATGGAGCCCGGCTGGCGATTGCCGCGCAAGCGGTTGGCCTGTCCGAAGCGGCCTTTCGGACAGCTCTTGAATACACTTCAGCACGACGGCAGTTTGGCAAAACCCTGCGGCAACTGGGCGCTGTCAGTGAAATGCTTTCCCGCATGAAAGTCAACCTGCTGGCAGGCCGCACCCTGCTTTATGAGACCTGCAAATATGTCGATTTACGCGATTGCTATGATCAGCTGAGCAGTGGGGCTGAGGCAAGTCCGGAAAACCGGGAAAAAGAAAAAACGCTTTCCAAGATCGCGGCCACCTTAACACCCATGACCAAGGCTTTCAACACGGAAATGTGCAATCAGATCTGCTATGATTGCATCCAATGCCATGGCGGCAAAGGGTATATGCGCTCAAAACTGCCGGAACGCTATTACCGCGATGCCCGGATTACCAATATCTATGAAGGGACGACGCAAATGCAAATTGTGGCGGCCATTGGCGGCATCATGCAGGGAGCTCTGGATCCGGTTCTCGATGAACTGGCCGCCCTGACCTACGGAGGTCGCCTAGGCGAGCTGGCCAGTGAAGTCACGCAGGCACGCAAGCGCAACAATGAAGCGATTGCCTTTGTTGAACGCAAAGCCGACAGTGCCTATTTTGATCTGATGGCTCGCCGTCTGGTGCGAATGCAGACCCTCGTGTTGATCAGTTATTTGCTTTTGCGAGATGCCAAAAAAACACCGGAAAGAGTTTGCCTCTGTGAGCGTTTTCTGGGAGAATACCTGCCCGAAACAGCTTGCCACCAGCAAATCATCATGGCTGGCGACCGTGGCGCTATCACGGATGTTGAAGCACTTTTGAATCTGTAAAAAACGGTACTGAAGGCGTAAATTGAGGCCGTATGGACTTTTCCGCAGCACAAATTCTGGAAAACACCCTGTATTTTCTGGCTCTGATCAACCCCGCCAGCAAGATTCTCTTTCTTTCGGCCTATGATCCCCCTTTGAATTTCCGGCAGATTTTTGAATTGAGCTGGAAATCTTCGCTGGCGGCGCTTTTGATGCTAGTTTTGTTTTCACTGTGCGGGCAAGTGATTCTACGGGATATTTTTCGCATTGAGATTTATTCTTTGCGGATTTCCGGAGGATTGATTTTGTTCTTTACCGGATGGATAGCAGTACGGGAGGGGCGTTTTTTTCAGCACAAAGAAAAAGAAAGTCTGCTGTCTGACTTTACGGAGATTTCGATCATCCCGCTGGCAGCCCCCCTGATTACCGGCCCCGGGACAATTACCATCACCTTAACGCTGGCCACCGAATATGGCCAGACGTATACCCTGCTGATCATGTTCCTGGCAATCCTGACGAATTTCCTGCTGATGATTTCCGCCCTGCCAATCAACCGGATGCTGCTGCGCATCCATATGGCAGGCCCATTAATCCGGATCACCGGGCTGATCGTCGCCACCGTCGCTATTCAGATGATTCTGACCGGCACCGCCGAATGGCTGAAGCTCCTTTTTCCATGAATGCAAATCGATTGCACATACTGCAATCCGGAATACTTCTACTATGTCTAATCCCATTTTTCAATTTTCCGTCCTTGTGGTTGGCGGCGGGCATGCCGGTTGCGAAGCAGCGCTGGCTGCGGCTCGCCTGGGCGCGAAAACCCTGTTGCTAACCTTGAACAATGATCATATCGCGCAAATGTCCTGCAATCCCGCCATTGGCGGCATCGCCAAAGGACAATTAGTGCGGGAAATCGATGCCTTGGGCGGCGAGATGGCCGTCAATACCGATGCCACGACAATCCAGTTTCGGATGCTGAACGATTCAAAGGGTGCAGCGGCTCAATCTCCACGGGCACAATGTGATCGGGCTCTCTATCAACACCGCATGAAACTGGTACTGGAAAAACAGGAAAACCTCTTTATCCATCAAGCCGAAGTGGTTGAAATTCTGCTGGAGAAAGGGCGGGTCTGCGGAGTAAAAACGGCGTTCGGGGATTGCTGGTATGGCAACGCCGTCATTCTGGCTACCGGGACTTTTCTCGGCGGCAAGCTGCATTTCGGCCAGTCTTCGATACCCGGTGGCCGGGCCTGCGATGCAGCAGCTATCGCCCTGTCGGAATGCTTACGCAACACCTTGAAGCTCGAAATGGGGCGGCTCAAGACGGGCACTCCTGTCCGTGTTCTTGGACGCAGTATTGATCGTTCTTCTTTGGCAGTACAGGAGCCGGATCCCGGAAAACGTCGTTTTTCCTTCCGCAAGGAAGTCGCAGAGCTCCCGGTTTTTTCCCATTTGCAGCTTGAGCAGTCTCCGTGTTACATCACCTATTCCACGCCAGAGACAGCAGAGATTGTGCGGCAGAATCTTTCTCGCTCGGCGATGTATTCGGGAAAGATTTCTGGCACCGGGGCGCGTTATTGTCCCTCCTTCGAAGATAAAATTGTGCGTTTTTCAGAGCGGGAACGGCATCATATTTATCTGGAACCTGAAGGGAATTCGACAGATGAATATTATTTGAACGGTTTATCGACAAGTCTTCCAGTGGAAGTCCAATGGCAGATGCTGCATTCCTTGCCGGGTTTGGAAAAGGCTCACATTACGCGCTATGCCTACGCCATCGAATACGATTTTGTCTTGCCGCATCAGCTGGATATCAGTTTGTCGCTACGGGATTGGCCGAACTTGTTTCTTGCCGGGCAGATCAACGGTACCAGCGGTTACGAAGAAGCCGCCGGCCAAGGACTGGTGGCAGGCATCAACGCCACCCGTTTGGCCGGCCAGCTTGGAGCCCCGTTACGGATCGGGCGGGAACAGGCCTATATTGGCGTCATGATTGATGACTTGGTAACCAAAGAGATCGTGGAACCCTACCGGCTGTTCACCAGCCGGGCAGAATACCGACTGACCTTGCGGCAGGACAATGCCGACCGCCGCCTGACCCGAATTGGTGCTCAATTCGGCCTGGCCAGTGCTGCTCAGCTGCAGGAAGTCGAACAATTGGAAAAAGAAATCGAAGATGCCCGAAAACAGTTGTCACAACTCCACATCCTAAGCGGACATAGTGTCTTGGAAATGCTGTCCCACCCTGACTTCAAGTATCACGAATATCCTGAGTTGCCGGTCTTTCCTGAAAGAGTTCAGGAACAACTGACCATCGAGGCGCGCTATGCTGGTTATATCGCCCATCAGGAATTACAGGTGCGCTCCATGCACAAACTGGAAAATCGCATCATCCCGGATGATTTTAATTACCGGATTCCAGGAATCAGCAATGAAGCCAGAACTAAACTGGAAAAGCATCGCCCGAAAACCCTGGGACTGGCTTCCCGCATTGATGGTGTCACCCCCGCCGAAGTCGCAGTGCTGCAAGTCCGAATGAAATAAATAGACCTCGTCCATAAAGTATTTTGAGGCATCCTGGGTTTGTAGCTCAGACTGCGTCACCCCAGCGGATTACGGCTGCGGGGTTTCCATGGCCTTTTCCAGAGGGTCGAGAAAACATTGACGGAAGTAAGCGATTCTTTTCCGATATGCCGGCGAGTGAACGGCTGCTGTTTCGGCTTCTTTGAAGTAGTTTCGGAACTGTTCGATTTGCGTCGGGGTATAGATGGAACACCAGAGGTTTTCCGCCGCCTTGCGTCCCCGCGGCAGGGTGCTTTCGGCTTGGAGCAGGTTCAGCCAGAGTTTTTCGCTGTCTGAAAAGAACTTGCTCATGGCCGGCGCTCCTGGACCAAACATCAATAGGTGATGTTCCTGCAGAATTTGCTCTGCTTTCAGGGCAGTATTCCAGGTGCATTTTGCCGCCAGATAGTAATTCAGATACAGGGAAGGGCCATAGGATTCCTGAACGTATAAGTACACTCCACTAAGAAAATTCCTGTTGCGTGAGAAATAGTTGCCGATACTTTCCGGAACAATGGCTGGAAGAAAATCGGGCGCATCGCAAGCTCTGCTGATGCTTGCTGAAAGCAGCGCTTGCCGTTTCATTGTTTTTTTCCAGAAAACGAGTTGTTCTTCGATGCGCGCAGGGCGGACATTGTTCTCGAACCAGGGATTGATAGCCGTCACTGCGATCAGGACATTCCCCGGCAGAGGGATTTGCGGCAGGTTTGCGTATTGCCCATCGCTGCAAAGGGTCAGATACCCTGGAATGCCTTTCTTCTGCAAGGTCGAAGCGACCTCAGCGATAAAGGTCCAGAAACGTTCGGATTCCGGATGGCTCTGATAAAAAATCTGGCAATGCGAACAGTAGCATGGGGGGACTCCATCGGCGGGGCTGAGATTAAAAAAACCTGTTTGGAAGGCGGCTGGGTTCCAGTTTTCCAAGCCCCTGGTGGAAGCCGCTTGACCCGTCAGAAAAGCTTCTGCATCCTGACAAAGCTTATCCCGAAGAAACTGGGAGGAAAAACAGAAATTGGCCTTTTCAGGGGGGGCAATGGGCAAAATCCGCTGTCCGGATTCATCGGCGCGGAGGATTTCCGGATGGGAAGCTGCCCAGCGCTGCGGGAGCGCCAAGCTGGCCAGGCCTCCTTTTTCCGGAATTCGGAAGGCTGCGTTACGCAACTGGAAATGATAGCGGATGCGTTCTTCGGCATTCAACACCTGTTCAGGAAACTGCAAGTTTGCAGGGATGGCGAAAATACGTCCAGGTAAATCCGGGCGTTCCAAGATCTCCATTTCCGGGAACGACAAACTGGCAATCTGCGGTATGATGGTTCCCATTTCTCCGGGGAAGTAGAACCGTGCTCCCAGAAATCGTTCCAGAAAATCATACACTGCGGTTAAGGTGCCATGCGGAAAGAAAAGATCCCCGTTCCCGGGGTTACTGGGGTTCGCTGCGGAATCATCAATACCTCCGAGAAAAATGCAGCTGCCCTGGCTTTTCAAGAAGAAGCCATCCAGCGGCATCTCGGCTACAGTCAGTCCAGCGGCTCTGGACCATTGATTGTCACCCAGAACCAGGGATGTCCGCCCTGCCGTCGGAACTGCCGTGATGGGAATGTTTACGCCCAAAGCCAGTTTGAGATAACGCCCCAATTCCGCTGCTGCAAAAGACAACGTCGGAGCCGCTTTCTCTGCAATCACAATTTCCAGAAATAATTTGCCATTCTCGTATCCGGGCAGGCTGGGTTCCGAAGCAATCCGAACCCAGCGTGCCGGCGGATCAGAGAGAATCCGATCCGGAGAAAAAACTGCTGGAAAAAGCAAAGCACATCCGAAGAATAAAAAAAGACCGATGAACAAAAATCGAAATCGCATTTTTTCTC
>JBAXYW010000242.1:0-6644 GCA_041670605.1 Lentisphaeria bacterium | reverse complement strand
CCCTCCCCAGAATGTGCCCGGAGCTTCCAGCTCCGGATCCGCTCCCTCCCCAGAATGTGCCCGGAGCTTCCAGCTCCGGATCCGCTCCCTCCCCCGAATGTGCCCGGAGCTTCCAGCTCCGGATCCCTCCCCGTTCCCCGTTCCCCACAACTTATAATTTACCACTTATAACTTACAAAGCGGGCGCAATTCACCGCAAGATCATTCCTGCCCCCCAAAAAAGATCTTGGCATGTTAATTGCTTATTAGATAATTTGTTTTTACGGTTCGCCGTTTTCATGTTCTTGGGGAGTTCGATTTTCTAGGAATTTTCAGTTTTTCTTACAGCATTAGGTGATTTTATGAGTATACGACAGTGTTCGAGTTCCGGGTTACAGACACCGCGTGATGAGGGTCTTTACAGTTTTCGTCAGGAGCATGATGCCTGTGGCATCGGGATGGTCGCCAACCTGAACAATCTGGCCAGTCACGCCATCCTTGATATGGGGCTCGAAGTTTTACAAAAATTGATGCATCGCGGTGCCAGCGGTGCGGATCCGGAAACGGGGGACGGTGCGGGATTGCTGTTTGCCCTGCCGGATGCATTCTTCCGCAAAGTGCTGCCGGTAAAGTTGCCGGAAGCCGGTCGCTATGGGGTCGCCATGTTGTTTGGCGGAGAAGGCGAAGAAAAACTGCTGGAGCAAATCGTGCTTTCAGAAAACAGCTCGATCCTGTATTGGCGCAAAGTCCCCATTGTTACAGACCGCATAGGCCGGGTGGCGCGGGAAAGCTGCCCCAGTATCCGGCAGCTGTTTCTGGATGGACGTTCCTTTGCTGATCAAGGAGCCTTTGAGCGCAAGCTCTACGTCATCCGTCGCCGGATTGAAAAAGCGACGAGAGATTGTTACCCAGCGAGCTGCTCCAGCCGCAGTATCGTTTACAAAGGGCTTTTACATGCCAGCCAGATCGCTTCCTTTTATCCGGATTTACTTGATCCAACGCTGGTCAGTCCGATGGTCGTAGTGCATCAACGCTACAGCACAAACACCTTTCCCACCTGGCAGCTCGCACAACCTTTCCGTTACCTTTCACATAATGGTGAAATCAATACCCTGCGCGGCAACCTCAATCAACTACAATCCCGAGAAGCCTCATTGGCCAGTGAACTCCTTGGAGAAGATCTGAGCAAAATCCTGCCGCTTTGCCGGGAAGCGCAAAGCGATTCGGCCTGCTTGGATAACCTGCTGGAGCTGCTCGCCGCCAGCGGACGATCTCTCACGCATGCAATGATGATGCTCATCCCGCAAGCCTGGGGAACAAAATATTATCTCGGAAGGGATGTCCGGGGATTTTTTGATTATCATTCCGCCTTGATGGAGCCCTGGGACGGGCCAGCCGCCGTCGCGTTCTCCGACGGAATCAACCTGGGAGCCATTCTGGATCGCAACGGCCTGCGCCCAGCACGCTATACCCTGACTCGGGATGGCTTCTTCGTACTCTCATCCGAAACCGGAGTCCTGGATTTTCCGGCAGAAACAATTCTGCGCAAAGGGCGCCTGAAACCAGGTGAGATCTTGTACTGTGATCTCGAACATCATCGCCTGATCGATGATACGGAGTTAAAAAATACCATAGCCCGGCAGCAGCCCTATCGGCGCTGGGCAGAGGAAAATAAAATCAACATCAGTGGTTTATTTGACTCGATCAATGCCGCCGCCCCGGGTAGCGACCTGGGACAGCGACAGCAGCTTTTTGGCTGGACCCGGGAAGAGGTGGAAATGATCGTCAAGCCGATGGCCGTTACCGGGCACGAACCAATAGGTTCGATGGGAAATGACAGCGCCTTGGCCATCTTCTCGCAACGTCCGCAACTGCTGTATAATTATTTCAAACAGCTTTTTGCACAAGTGACCAATCCACCCATTGATCCAATTCGGGAAGAACTGGTGATGAGTCTGACCACCTATATCGGCAACCCCGGCAATATCCTGGCTGAATTTCATTCGCCATCCAGCCTGATCAAAATGGAACGCCCCGTACTGACCGCCGAAGACCTGCACCGCCTGACGCAAGGAACCAACCACAAATTCTCGGCGGCCACCCTGTTGCTGGGCTGGCAAGAAGACTTGGAAATGGGGCTTGATAAGCTCAGCCAGGAAGCCGTCAAACTCGCCCGAGCAGGACACAACATCCTTATTCTCAGCGACCAAAACCTTTCGCAAGAACAAATCCCCATACCAGCACTATTGGGGACTGCGGCCGTCAACCGCGCCCTGAACCAAGCCGGACTGCGCCCCTCAATCGGCCTGGTGGTGCAATCCGGAGAAATCCGGGAAATCATGCATTACGCACTGCTGTTAGGCTATGGAGCTACAGCCATCCATCCGTATCTGGCCTTGGAATGCGTTACCATGCTTGCACAAAAACAGACAATCCCCCTGCTGCCTTCCAAAGCAGCGGAAAACTATATTTCCGCAGTCGATAAAGGCCTGCTCAAGGTGATGTCCAAAATGGGAATTTCGACTCTGCGCAGTTATCGGGCTGCCCAGATTTTCGAAGCCGTTGGACTGGATGCCAGCATCATTGACCGCTTCTTTCCAGGGACAGCCTCGCGCATCGGCGGCCTGACGCTTCCGGATCTGGCCAGAGAAGCGCGGGAACGATGGCAGAATGCCGCTGACCTAGATGAGGAAGCCGTTCTTCCGGCAGGCGGCCAGTACCGGTATCGCAAAGATGGTGAAAATCATCTGTGGACGCCGGCAAGCCTTTCCCTGTTCCGCCAGGCCGTCCAAAACAACGATCCCGCAAGCTATCAGGCCTATACCGAACAAATCAACCAACAGGCTACCCGACTTTGCACACTGCGGGGTCTCTTTGAATTTGCCCCTTCACAATCCATCCGACTTGAAGAAGTCGAAAGTGCGGAGCAAATCATCCAGCGTTTTGTCTCCGGCGCCATGAGTCTGGGCGCATTAAGTCCAGAAGCCCATGAAGCGATTGCCGTTGCCCTGAATCAGCTCGGCGCAATGAGCAACTGCGGCGAAGGTGGTGAAGACCCCAACCGGGAAAATCCCGGACCCCATGGGGAAATGCGCAGCAGTGCCATCCGGCAGATTGCCAGTGGTCGTTTCGGGGTAACCTTGGAGTATCTGGTCGGGGCAAAAGAACTGCAGATCAAGATGGCACAGGGAGCCAAACCAGGCGAAGGAGGGCAATTGCCAGGGCATAAAGTCGATGCCGAGATTGCCCGGGTGCGTCATTCCCTGCCTTATGTGACGCTGATTTCACCGCCGCCGCATCATGACATCTATTCCATCGAAGACCTTGCCCAGCTGATCTATGATCTGCGCATAGTCAACCGGAAAGCCAGAATTTCGGTAAAACTGGTCTCTGAAGTCGGCGTCGGCACAATCGCCGCCGGCGTCGCCAAGGGGCACGCGGATGTCATCATGATCAGCGGCCATGACGGCGGCACTGGAGCCTCCCCGCTGACCAGCATCAAACACGCCGGCCTGCCTTGGGAACTGGGCCTGGCTGAAACACAACAGACCCTGATGCTCAATCAATTACGCACCCGGGTACGCCTGCAGGTCGATGGACAGCTCAAAACCGGACGCGATGTGATCATCGGAGCCTTGCTTGGAGCCGATGAATTCGGCTTCGCCACCACCCTGCTGGTCTGCCTGGGTTGCATTATGATGCGTAAATGCCACGAAAACAGTTGCCCAGTCGGCGTCGCCACCCAGGATCCAATCCTGCGCAAATGCTTCAAAGGCAAACCGGAATATATTGTGAATTTCTTTTATCTGCTGGCCGAAGAAGTGCGCGGTTATCTGGCTACGCTGGGCTTCCGCACTCTGGAAGAAGCCATTGGACACAGCGATAAACTGCAGATGAAAAAAGCGATCGATTTCTACAAACTGCGCAATCTCGATTTCAGTAAAATCTTTCACACGGTAGGCGGAAACTGCCGAAGTGGCCGTATCCGCCCGCAAGAAATCAGCAGTTATGATGAGGAATGCCTGTTGCCGCAGTTGAAGACGGCTCTGGAAAAAGGACGCCCTGCTCGCATCAAGGCCCGGATCAGCAACCTCGACCGCACCGTTGGCGCCGACCTTTCCAGCCGCTTGATCCAACGTTTCGGACGCGATCTGCTGCCGGAAAACACGATCCGCGTACATTTCACCGGCACGGCAGGACAAAGTTTCGGAGCCTTTCTTGCCAAGGGACTCCAGTTCACCCTCGAAGGCGAAGCCAATGACTTTGTCGGTAAAGGACTTTCTGGAGGTACAATCATTATCAAACCGCCGCGACACTCCCGCTTTGCCGCCAGCGAAAATGTGATTGCCGGTAATGTCATCGGCTACGGCGGCACCAGCGGCAAAATCTTTCTCAATGGACAGGCCGGCGAACGCTTTGCTATCCGTAACAGCGGTTTTTGCGCCGTGGTGGAGGGGATTGGAGATCATGGCTGTGAATATATGACCAGCGGGAGAGTGGTGGTGCTCGGGTCAACAGGAGTCAACTTTGCTGCTGGAATGACGGGAGGGATTGCCTATGTATACGATGCGGCCAATCTTTTCGATCTGCGCTGCAATCTGGATACGATCGATCTGGAAAGTATCGCTGCCGGCAGTCCGGCAGAAACGGAACTGCTAACCCTGTTGCGCGAACACTTGCATTTCACCGGCAGCCGCAAAGCCAAACACCTGCTGGCAGACTGGGAAAACCAGCGGGGATTCTTCATCAAAGTCATTCCCTTTGAATATAAACACGCCTTGCAAAAACAGGCCGAAGCCGGGCGCTAATTTTTCGTCAGCAACAATCAGCGGGATTTCACAATGAGTCAACGTAATTTCATGGAAGTCGATCGGATCAGTCACCTGTATCGCCCGGTAGAAGAACGCACAGAGGATTTTCAGGAAGTGGAAAAACAACTCACCCTGGAGCAATGTCAGGAACAAGCCAAGCGCTGCCAAGATTGCGGAATTCCCTTCTGCCATGGCTATGCCTGCCCCTTATGCAATCCGATTCCAGATTGCCACATGGCCATAGCCAATGGAAATTTCCGGGAAGCCTGGAACTTGCTGAGCAGCAGCAACCCCTTTCCGGAAATCACGGGTCGGATCTGCCCTGCCCTCTGCGAAGGAAGCTGCTGCGTCTCGCTGAATTTCGGACCGGTCATGATCCGACAAATAGAAAAATTTCTGACCGATTACGCTTTTGCCCAAGGCTGGGTTCACGTCCCCCGGATAAAGTCGCGTCTGGAAAAGAAAGTCGCAGTAATTGGCAGTGGTCCGTCCGGATTAGCAGCAGCGGAGCGCTTGAACCGGCTCGGATATCAGGTAACGGTTTTTGAAAAAAACGCGCAAGCGGGCGGGCTGTTGCGACAAGGCATTCCGGAATTCAAGCTGCCAAAAGCCCTGCTTGACCGCCGTATCCAACTGCTCGAACAAGCCGGCCTGAGCTTCCGCTGTAATAGCGAGATCGGAGTACAACTGCCAGTCGAAAAACTGGTAAAGGAATATCATGCGTTGCTGTTCTGCACCGGCACCCCAACCCCCAGGGATTTGCCGGTCAAAGGACGGGATTTACCTGGCATCTATTTCGCAATGGAATATCTGGCCGCACAAAATCTGGCTCTGGTAGAAGATCAGCGACAAACGACAATTTCCGCCAGAGGCAAAAAAGTGCTGGTAATCGGTGGCGGGGATACCGGCGGGGATTGCGTCGGCACCGCCATCCGGCAGGGAGCCAGTCAAGTGCGACAGATCGAAATCATGCCCAAGCCGACAAGCGAAAGACCGCCGAATAATCCCTGGCCGGAATGGCCCCGGATTCTGCGCTCCAGCTCCAGCCATGAAGAAGGATGCGAACGACGATGGCTGCTGCAAACCCTGCGCTTTGTCGGTTCCGATGGAACGTTGAAAGGCGCCGAGGTCGCACCGGTCGCCTGGAAAACCGGCGCCAATGGCCAGCTACAGCCAGTCTGCAACAAAGAACAAACAGAACTGCTGGAATGCGATCTCGTCTTTTTGGCCCTGGGCTTCCTCAAAACCAACCGTCAAGAACTGCTGCAAAACCTACAAGCAGAAGATTCCCCTAAAATCTTTTTGGCGGGGGATTGTGTGCAGGGCCCCTCTTTGGTTGTCCGGGCTTTTGCTGATGGCATCCAAGCTGCCAAACAAATCGATCAGCAGCTACAACAATAAACCCCAAATTTAACTTTTTTCGAACATTTTACATTTTTGCAATAACATAAAGGAGGCACTTGTATGTGTGGTTTTGTCGGTATGTTTGATTTAAGCGCGATCCTGGAAGACCCGGATGGCGCAGCTCTGGAAGGCTTTCGTCAGCAGGTACTGCAGATGTCCAAAAAAATCCGGCATCGCGGTCCGGATTGGTCCGGGAACTTTTGTTGTCCGAAGGCTATTCTTGGGCATGAGCGTTTGGCGATTGTGGATCCCTTGTCCGGACGGCAACCCCTGTTCAGCAAAGACGGCAAACTGGTATTGGCTGTCAATGGTGAAATCTACAACCATCAGGACCTGCGCAAGCACTATGCCGGAAAGTATGAATTTCTGATCCAGTCGGACTGCGAAGTCATCTTGGCGCTTTATCGGGACAAAGGCCCGGCCTGCCTGGAAGACCTCAATGGCATCTTT
>JBAXYW010000241.1:0-6678 GCA_041670605.1 Lentisphaeria bacterium | reverse complement strand
TGGCGGATTCCGCTTTGGAGATTGTTCGGAGGCTGGAAAAATCCTGCGATGTCGGCTGGCGCCGTGCCTTATGGAACAACACTCCTTTGATTACCCGTTCGGTCAGAGAATTGGTAAAATGTATCTGTGCATATTTTGACGACATGGAAACAAGTCAGTCACCTCCCGGCAGACTGACCAGACAGGTGAATGATTCCATTGCTGAACTCCACCGCCTTGCCGGCAGGGATTTCGTTATTCAATCGCGCGAAGTCATCAATGGGTTGGAACATCGTCCAAACGAAAGCCAACTTTCTTTGACCGAGCTGTACATCGAACCGGTAGCAGCAATCTGTCAGGCATTGCTCGACGAATATACTGCTGAATACACGGCAAGAAAGCGTTTTCTGAAGGGCTGTATTGACGGTGTTATCACTGGCGGCCTGCTTGATGAGGGACGGATCGGTCGCCATATGCACGCTTCCCATGCGATGATTTTTGACGGATTGCCTTCCCGCTGGGCAGGGAACCAGGTGTTCCCAAACGGTTTTTTCGAGTTGGAAATGAAACATGGAAACAAATTGCACATCTATGGCGCAATCACTGAAACCCGCCAATTCATCTTAACCTGCAACGGCGTCCGCCATCATTGCTCGTTCGATGAAAACGGCGAATTCGAAATGCCGCTTTCAGCCGGAAATGCTGGTTTGAAGCTGCGACTGGAGAAATCAGGATTCCTTTATCCACGTTTTTTTGCCGTGGTGGTGCAATAAGTTTTTAGGGGTATCTAGTTGAAGTAACTATTAGAGTTTATACCCCTAAAAACAAAAAATCTGTGGTGATCTGCGAACTCTGCGGATAAAATCTCCCGAAAAACCTGTTTGGATGGGGGGTCTAATTAGAGCTGGCCAAAGTCATCGAGAGATTTTGCCGATAATACTGCTGGCCGAAATGTTTGATGTCGTCCTGCAGGATAAACATGCCACCGCAACGCCAGCGATGACCCTGCTGGAGATATTCATAAACTTGACGTTGTAAGCTGGTTTGCTGCGGAAAACTGGCATCAGGTCGGCCGTCCCGCTGGTAAATAAACCATAAACCGTCCCAGGGACCGCTGGCTACCGGCCAAAGATATAGTTCCCGCTGAAAACGGTTGAGATTGGACTCTGCCGGCAGAAATTTTTCCAGTCCGGGATTAAAAATCCAGGAGCTGGTGGCGGTCAGTTTAATGTCACGTTCGGGGAAATGTTTTTGGAAGAAATCTCTGGCCTGTTGCAGGGATTCGCCGCAATCAGTCAAATTCATCTTGCCGCCGGCAGGTATATGCATGCGTAGGCCCCAGTCTCCGGGGCGAAAAACTTCTTCCCAATCGCTGTATACTAGTGTCAACTGTTGTGACATAGCCCTTCCCATCGGTGAAATGGGATTGCCGCGCACCTGCTTGCCATCATCGTGTAAGACCGAACACCAGATACCGGGTTCATTTTCATATTCTTTCCAGTCGGCATAGCTGTAGCCTTCGGCAGTATAGCTTTGACCTGCGGCGCAGAGTGCCACTACTTGGCCATTTTGTCGGTTTCGGTAGATGTAATACGGATCCGGAATTGGGGAGAGGCAGTATTCCAAGCGACCGATGCGCAGATAAGGCTTAGAAAGATAACGATTCATCCAGCGCATTTGAGAAGGAAACATGCCCATACGCCCGTCATGGGAAAAACTAAACATTTTTTCGGCCATCAAGCCTAGTTGCCGAACGGTATTTTGGGTGATATCATCCGGTATGGCCAACCGCCGATGATACTGTCGCAACAGTGGCACCCAATTCAGAGCCACCAAGATGTTGACGCCGCCGCGCTCTGCACCCAGAATGTTGGCTTCGGGCCAGGCATTGCTTATGCCGTAGCCGTCAGTTAAGCGATAACAGCGCCAATAAGTATGCCAGGCCAGCCGGGCTAAAGCCTCATTTTGCTGTATGGCCAAGGCGACCCGTTGCAGTTTGGGATAAAGTTCTTCCGGCAGTTTAGCGTAGCGGAATGATTCTTCCCAAACTTCTTCCTGAAAATTCGGGATTATGCCACTTGGAAATTCCGCCTGCGAAAAGTCCCAATACGCCCGAAAGTTGTCATAGAGTTCGGGTTGCTCTAAAATGGCGCTATTCCCCAGCGCTTGTAAAACGGTTCCTGCATTCATCAATTAAACTCACGATTTCATTGCTGTTGGTAAATTAAAAAACAGGAGAGGCAATTTGATCGGTTTGTGACCCGGAAAAAGCCAAGCCAAACTGACAAAGCCTGAGAACATAAAACCAAATACCAGACAAAATATATCGCCGAAAGAGAATTGCCACTTCGTTTTCTGATTAAAACAGAAAGAAAATTCGCCCCTTCAACGATTTTTAAACAGCCTACGATCTTATTTTAATAAATCGTTGAAGAACCGGAAAAAGACACTGCGAATTCAGTCGTGCAAAAGCTAAAAAAAGCTTCGTCTGTCAAAGATTTCGGTGCCATATGTTCATGCTTGCCCGTATGCTCGGCGAAAGCAACGAATAATTTTTACGCTGAGTTCAGACTTAAACGAATCAGGCCTGGCAGCATTGCTGTCAAGCCATTACTTACTACTGCGAACCACAGCCAGAAAAACTCGGTTATTACTGCCATATTTTTCGCAGTTACGGCAATCAAAGGGGTTTGGTGGCGTAGTTTGCATCCATTCCGAAACGACGACCCAAGACTCATCCTTGCTTACTGAAGTGACACCGAAATTTCCCAAGGCGGCTCCGTGTTCAGGTACCAAAATCTGTTCCGTGCGCCGGATGACCTGTAAGTGTTCGTGATCCACCTCGGCCAGAAACAACGGGGCGCGATGCCGCAAGACATGATCATTGTCAGCACCTCGTCGCGTATAGACCAAATAGAGGCGTCCACCGCAGCACAGCCAATGCTGCTGAGTATTATAGCTACCCAATTCCTGTCCATCATCAAAACGCCAGACTATGGGTTCCGAATAATGTAGGCCATCATCACTGACTGCGACCAAAGCGGTAAAATCATTGCGCAAGGTCAGATAGTACCGGCCCTGGAAACTGACTAGCGAGGGTTCGCAGCACCCCCGTCCTTCTGGCAGCGTCATATCATTGCCCTGTCGGATGAAAGTCAAATTTACACCATCAAAGGCGCAGAGAAAAACGGTACTGATGCTTTGAAACTGGTAGATGCCACTGGCAGTATGCATTTGCGGCATGTAGACCGGCAGTAGGATATTGCCATCCGGCAAATCGACTCTCTGGGTGCATCCGGCTCCGGTACTATAATATTTTTTCAGTTCCGGCAGTTGCAGTTTGCGCCATGGGCTCCACTGGCGGCGTTCTGGCTGATACACGCTGTATCCGGTAAAACGCGGTTTTGGGTTAGGTATCTGTTCATCATCCTTGTAAATTATGGTGCTTCCGGTACCCAACATGGCTCCAGAAGCGGCATGCCACATGGGAGTAAAATCACAGATTCCCTCTTCCATGCCGCCAGGCAAGGGCCACCGGGCAAGGCTGTCAGTATGCGCTTGCGGTTCACTCCAAGTACGACCGCCATCCAAGCTCAGCATATCATTGAGCTCAGAAAAAATATCCGAACTATTCAGACGTAATTTCTGCATAGTGATAATGCCCCAGTCTGTCTTTGGAAAAAAACCACTGCGGGCATGCACCCAGCACGTTTTTCGATCATAACCTTCTCGGATCAGGCGCAATTCAACTTTTAGCACAAGTACTCTCCAGAAATCAGGTTTAAAAAGAACACAAACATCTTGTTTGCATTCTTTGCGAGCAATAAACGTTTGCCGGTTTACGCAAATTCAGAAGCAAAGCCCAAGACATACGCTTGACAAAGCCAATGTAATCACAGGGCGACTTCAAGACAGAACGTTAAGGAAAGCAGTCAATTGACCCAGTCGGCAACCAATCTCCAGCAAGCATTTCCATCCCAGTTCAAGAGACCTGATTGGCGGGCTGCCCCCGGAGGAAGCTCTGGACATTGGCCACTGCAGTATCCAGCAATCGTGAACGAGCCGAACGGGTCGCCCATGAAATATGTGGAGTGACAAAACAATTTTTGGCATTCAGCAGCGGATTGTCATTTCCAGGTGGTTCGATTCCCAGGACATCCAGACCGGCTCCGGCAAGACGTCCTTCATTCAAGGCGGCAGCAAGGGCTTCCTCATCAATCAAGGGACCTCGGCTGGTATTGATTAAAAAAGCGCTTTTTTTCATCATCGACAAGCGTTCGTAATTAACCATTTGCTGGTTACTGTTTGTCAAAGGACAATGCAGACTGAGGACATCCGAAACCCGGAAAACCTCTTCCATATCCAGCATCCGAATCTCCGGATCATCCACTGAATACTGGTCATAGCCTACCGTTTTCATGCCAAAGGCGCGTCCGATTTTTGCGGTCTCCCTTCCGATTCGTCCGCAACCGATAATACCGAGAGTAAGGCCATGCAATTCGATCAACGGACTGTCCCAGAAGCAGAAATCCGGGCAACTTCCCCATCGACCACTCTGCACCGCCTGGGCATGGTGAGCAACTTTTTGAGTAAGATTCAACAGATGAGCGAAAACCATTTGCGCCACCGAAAGAGTGCCATAGCTGGGGATATTGGTCACCACAATCCCCAGTTCCTGAGCCGCAGAAATATCCACCACATTGTAACCGGTAGCCAAGACCCCAATGTATTTCAACTTTGGCAACTGCTGCAGAAGCTTACGGTTCATTCTGATTTTATTAATCAAGAGGATTTCTGCTTCCTGAGCTCGGAGCAGCACCTCCGCATCACTGCTGCGATCATAAATATGGCAGTCGCCCAATTTCTGTAATGCATCCCAGGAAAGGTCTCCGGGATTAAGAGTGTAAGCATCTAAAACGGTAATGGTTGGCATCGTTCTATTCCTGCATGTTTGAGTTTTCTTCCAAGATTGCACTTCAGCCGACACAAGTCTTGGGTGCTCGGGAAATGATGTTCTGGCTGGCCGGTGCAGCTTCAAAGCCCAATTCCATCCGGCGACGTTTCAAACCCTCCAGCACAAAAGTGATATCAGCAGCATCGAGAATCCAGTTCAAGCCCAGCTCCATCAACTCCAGCATATACTCCGAGGGATACACTTTGGGCTGCACATGAATCCCTATTCCTACCCCGGCCGCCCTACATTTCCTGATCGTCGTCAAAACGATTTCCTGGTACTTAGGGTGCTGATACTGTTCCGGATAGCCAATTGAAGTGGTCATGTCATGCGGACCAATGAAGACGCCATCCACCCCTGGCACCGCCAGTAATTCATCCAAACGGTCGAAGGCAGGTTCACTCTCAATCCCGATAATAAGAAAAGTATCGGCATTGAATTTTTCAAAAAAAGTGATCATTTCAGGAGTCTGGGGGCCGCCGGCAGCCATCAGCTCTTCCAGTTTCTGCCCTTTAAGGGGACGGTAGCGCACCGCTCCCGCCATATCACGCACTTGCTGCACCGTTTCAACATACGGGACCACAATGCCATGGGCGCCGGCATCGAGTGCCTTGGCGACTTCACTAGTTGAAGGATGGCTGATTCGTACGATCGGAGCCACTCCGCTGGCAGCGTAGAAACGACAGAGCGCAGCGCGTTCAATCTGATCCAACGTCATATGCTCGCCGCAGAGAAAGACATAATCCAGCCCGACCTCGAGCATTTTACCAATCGAAGTATAGTTGCTCATGTAGGTCACATGAGTGCCATAGACTCTTGTGCCATTGTGCAGGCACTGACGCAATTCTTTTCCTAACATTGAATTGATTCCTGTTGTGATACGTTTAGTTTGTTGATCATGAGGATTCCAGCTATTTAATCCAAATATACTGATAATCTTCGGAAGCGAGGGGCAAAATCAGTTTGCCGTTCTGCAAGGGGATGCTTTGGTTTTCCGGCACCAGCAACGCCTGCCGGGCGCCAAGTTGGCCGAGTTTATCGAGCTGCAACTGCACTTCAACTTCCTGCTTTTCCCGACTGAGATTGCTGACCAGAGCCAAAATCCCATTTTGTGGATGGACGAAAAGAGTGGCGTAACAAGCCGCCGGTTGCACAGAAACATATTCCTGATTTTTCCAATAAAAAAGTTTTCGAGCCTCTGTCATACCGAAATCATCCCGGATTTTCCAGAGTTTTGGCAGCAGTTCAAAGTATTCGCAGTCTTCCGATTTACCCTGCGGTAATTCCCGAGCCAGGGTACCGTCTTTGTCTATGACCGGCAAAGGTCCGCCGCCCTGATTCAGGCGTACCGGGACGTCGTGCAACAGAGAAATGGCGGCCACACGTCGGGTGGAACCGAGTCGATAACTCATCAATTCCATTGCGGTGCCGATCTGGTAGCCCATGAACATGGTACGGAAACGGGTCGGGGTCAGCTCACCGGCCACGTACTTTGCTCCGGTATATTTAAGATGATGCCACTGTTCGCCAGTCCAGAGCAAATCGGCGTAAGTAGCCTGAGCGGAATTCGGATGCCAATAATGCAGATCGACCATATTTTCCGGATTATGCCGTTTAGCAACCAAATAAATACGGCGGCTGAATTCCCGGCTGGCAAACACCGGATAGGTAGGGCGCAACTTGCCTTCGGCATCGATATAACCGCAACCGTGTTCCTGGTTGCTGCAGGGCATCACCTGACCGGT
>JBAXYW010000240.1:0-6736 GCA_041670605.1 Lentisphaeria bacterium | reverse complement strand
GAGAAAGTTTATTCGGTCAGCGAACTCAATCGTTGGGCTCGTCACGTTTTGATGACTTCGATCCGCGAGCTCTGGGTTGCTGGGGAAATCAGCAATCTTACCATCAAAAATGATTCCGGGCATGTTTATTTCATCATCAAAGATGCGAATTGCCAAGTAAATGCTGTCTTCTGGAAGGGGCGCAACCAGGCTCTGGCTTTGAATCTGCAACAGGGTTGCAAAATTGAAGCGTTTGGCAAAGTCGATCTTTTTGAACGCAACGGGAATTTTCAGTTCAGCGTCTCCGTGTTACGTCCGGTTGGTATGGGCGAACTCTTTCAACGTTTGGAAGAGTTGCGAGCGCGCTTGCGTGCGAAAGGCTTGTTTGATGTTTCCCGAAAACGCCCCCTGCCCCGCTTGCCCCGCTGTATCGGGTTAGTTACCTCTCTGGAAGGAGCCGCAATCCGGGATTTCATGCAAATATTGAACCGCCGACATCCGAATATCCACCTGCGCATCATCAATTCTCCAGTCCAGGGACAGGGCGCCGCTGCCTGGCTGGCTGCTGCAGTGCAATATCTCGACCAGAGCCAAACCTGCGATGTGATTGTCGTCACCCGCGGCGGTGGCAGTATGGAAGACCTATGGGAATTCAATGAAGAAATCCTGGTTCGGGCAATCGCTGCCTCCGAAACCCCGATCATCAGCGCCGTCGGCCATGAACGCGATTACACCCTCTGTGATGAAGTCGCGGATTTTCGCGCCCCGACCCCCTCGGCTGCCGCTGAACTGGTGGTGAAAGCACGGCAAGAAATGCAAGATGGGCTGCAGCATGCTGCCAGAAGACTGCATGCGGCCCTGCTGCAGCGTTTGAATAGTCGCAAACTTCGCTGGCAACGAGCCGATCGCTGTTCTTTCTTTCGTAAACCCGAAGACTTGATTCATCGTCTAGCTCAACGTCTCGATACCGCCAGTCTGCGCTTGGAACAAATGCTGCGCCTACTCGCTGAAAAGACCCGCCAACGCATGCAGAACTTTAGACAACGCTTGCCAACCGGTCTCGAACGAACCTTGAAAACCCGCCTGTACCGCCAGGAAAAATGCGAAATGACTCTGAATGCCTTAAACCCCCGCAAAGTGCTTTCTCGGGGATACAGCATCCTGCTGACACAGGAAAAACGCGCTGTACGTCAGGCAACAAACGTTGCCCCCGGCCAAACCCTTCGGGCGATCTTGGCAGAGGGAGAATTGCAACTTGAAGTGAAGGAGAAAACAAACCATGGCTGAAGCAAGCGAAGAACTCGAAAAACTGCCTTTTGACGAGGCCCTGCGGCGCCTGGAAGGGATTGTTGCGCAATTGGAAAGTGGCAATCTCTCGCTGGAAGACAGCATCCTCGCCTTTGAAGACGGCATGCGACTCAATAAACTCTGCGCCGGAAAACTGGCGGAAGCAGAAAAAAAGATTGAAGTACTGGTAAAAAATGCCAGTGGCGAATGGAACTGGAATGAAATGCCCCCGGAAAAAAATTAATGGAAGCATATAATAAAGCGCAGAAACCTGCGTTTATTGCTGTGTTGATCAACAACAACAAAATGACTTCCTTTTCTTAAACGACAACAAAAAAAATGGAGACTGGTGCAATGAAAAAATTTTTACTGCTTACCGTAATGTTACTGAGTGGGCTGTTGCTGGCTGAGGGCTTGGCTCCCGAAAAGGGAAAGGACGCTGCGGGAGGACCCGACGGCCAGCCCCAGATGAGACCCGAACGGGGCCGCAGGGGCGGTGCTCCTGCAATGAAGGAAAATATAATCAAGCGCATGCGCGAAAGTGCTGCTACTCTGGTGAAAAAATACGATGCGGATGGCGATGGCAAACTCAATGAAACGGAAAAAGCCGCACTTGAAAAAGACATGAAATTAGTGGAAGAGCTTTTCCCAATATCCATCACCTACAAACGCCTCAAAGTCATTGATAAGGATGGCGACCTGCAGATCAGTGATGAAGAAGCCGACAACTTGGACATGGAAGCCATCCGGGAAAAGATGCAACGTAACCGCGGTAATATGGGTCCAAACCGCCCTGAGAGACCGGCTCCCCGTAATCCGAATAACAAAAACGGAAAGCCTGAAGCAGAAGACGAAGATTAATTCCAGTACTGAATAAAGCCCTCCACAAGCCCGCCGGAAATTTTCCGACGGGCTTGTCCTTTTGGACAAACTTTAGATCGTAGATTCCACAGCCCTGAGCTTTGCCCTGGGCTGTCATCGCACGCGCCTTCGGCACCCATTACGGCCTGTACTGCAGGTGTGCGCTTTTTTCGCTGCGCCTATGCAGCTATCCCATTTCTTTTTGTTATATTATATTGATCTGCTGTTTGATCGTTAAAAACTCACTTCATGGAGAAGCATATGCCGGCATTAACCATACCATCTGGTCTGCAAACAAGGCTCTGCCTGCTGGGAGACCATATTTTCCCGGAACTGGCCCCCAGCCTAAAGCAATTCTGGCCGGATAGAGAATACTGCATCGTTGCGGATGAAAATACTTGGCAGGCTGCCGGCGAAAAAGCGGATCGTATCCTGAAAGCCGCAGGCCTGGTGGCAGCGCCGCCAGTCCTCTACCCGGCAGAGCCACAGCTGCATGCGGATTATCAGCATGTCAGCAAATTGCTGCCGCAGTTGCGCGGTAAAGCGGCTCTAGCCGTCGGCTCGGGGACGATCAACGACCTGGTCAAACGCGCCAGTTTCGAAGCCGAAACCGGGGGCTATCTCTGTCTGGCTACCGCCCCGTCGGTGGATGGCTATACGTCTGCTGGGGCAGCCCTGACCGTCAATGGCTTCAAATGCACGATGCCTTGCCCGGCACCATTGGTCATTCTGGCCGATAATAGCGTCATCGGTTCCGCCCCAATGGAAATGATTGCGGCGGGTTATGCAGATCTGGCGGCAAAAGTGGTTGCTGGCGCGGACTGGCATATTGCAGCGGCGTTGGGGCAACATCCTTTCGATGCTACAGCTTGGTCTCTGGTGCAGCGGGATTTGCGTCTGTGGCTTGCAGCGCCGGAAAAGCTCAAGGCGAGGGAGCCTCTCGCCTTGCAATACTTATTCACCGGCTTGGCGAATACCGGCTTTGCCATGCAGCATATGCAGGATTCTCGTCCGGCATCCGGTGCCGAACATTTGTTCAGCCATGTCTGGGAAATGCGGGGTATTCAATGCAGGGGCAAGGAACCCTCACACGGCTTCAAAGTCGCCATCGGCACCTTGTTATCAACCGCCCTGATGCTTGAAATATTCCAGCTACCCGTGGAAAAAATTCAAAGGCTCAGCAAAGCGCAAGCACTCATTACTCCTGAAGAACGCCGAATGCAGGTCGAAGAGCAGCTCCAGGGCACCGCCTTCCTGGAACCGACCCTGAAAATCGCCATGAATAAGTTTCTCTGCGGAGAAGCCCTACAGCAACGGCGTCGGGAAATTTCCCGGGTCTGGCCGGAATTAGTGCCGAAAGTACTGGCGCAGCTCTTACCTTTTTCTGAGCTAAAACAACGTTTCCAGTGTCTGGGTTGCCCGGTGGAACCCGAAGAAATCGGCATGCATCGGGCAGAGCTCGTGGATGGGGTGCTTGCCGCCGCCATGATCCGGCAGCGCTATACGATTCTGGACCTGCTTTTTGAATTAGGCCTCTTAAAACCAATCTTGGAAGAAGTACTGCGGAAAGATTATTTTCATTTCAGCTGAGGGATTATTTGCAAACATCCTCTGGCATGCCGCTTTCCCCGAAATTCTCCCAATCCAAGGCCAGTGGGGCTTCCTGATTCAGCAAGGCATCCAGGTGTAGTAGTAGAGGAAACTTCTGCAGGTTGACTTCCTGCCGTCCGGCTCGTATGCGCAAGGCCTCTGCAACCCGGGTAATAACCGAGACGGCCTCCAGAGTGACATTGGCAAGCAGTGCTTTGACTTCCGAATACGGCAGTCCTTTGCCCAACAGGGTGCCAAGGCGGCGGGTACGCCCGCCGAAAATCGTCACGTACAGGTCTCCGGCGCCGGGGATTCCGCCGGCCAGGTCTCCATTACCGCCAAGCAACCGTACCAGACGGCGCATTTCGATGCAGCTCTGAGCAAACAGGGCGGCTTGCGGATTATAGTGCAACTTGCCGTCATGGGCACCGCTGATCAGAGAATTCTTCTGCTGTGGCACAGAATTTTGTTTTTCATTTTCCCGTTCAGACATCCCAATGGCCAGCGAAACGCCCATCGCAAAGGCATTTTTCAGCGCAACGCTGACTTCCACGCCGATGACATCCGTCGTCGGAACAATATGATAATATGGGGTTTTCAGCAAATCCCGTGCATAACGAGCTGTTGCGAGGTTGTCCGAACAGTAACAAACCAAGGTCTGCCGCCGGTCACCGAGTTCATAACTTGTGCAGGGGCCGCCAATCGCTGCAAAAGAGATATCCGGACGGCGACTGGCAAAAAAATGCGGGAAGGTTTCCAATCGTCCATCTGGATAGCCCAGCAATCCTTTGGTGACATTGAGCACCGGCACGTTACCAGGAAGCAAAGGCAGGGCGGCTTCCGTAAACCAGTCTACCCCAAAACTGCTGACCCCGCAGATGATCAAATCAGCCCCAGTCAGCGCCATCCGGACGTCTTCAAACTGGAAGGGTTTGATATTGCCAGGCAGAGCGCAGGGCAGCGTCGGATGCTGCCCCTTTTCCCGTAAACTCCGGATGATTTCCCGATCCAGAGGGGTGCCAACCAGACGCACTTCGTGACCGTTATCACCTGCCGGCACACTCATGGCCGAACCCATCAAACCGGAGCCAATGATCGTTATGATACTCATCGCTATCGCTTTCTTTTAAACTTGTTCAACCGCTACAAATCAGACTCCCGGAGAGCTGACAAAACACAAACAACGGAAAATAACAATATAATCGTTCATAGCAGGGAGAAATTCAGCAATACCAAACAAATTCTGCCGAATCCGGTTGAGACTGAAAACCAACAATAACAAGAATATGCCTGCCCCAGGAAAAAAATCCGACGCGCACGGGGCTCCAAGTGGCTGAACGTACTTTCCCATCCAGAAAAAACAAGTAGTTTCCTTGAATCTCAGGCGTTTGACGATATATTATTTTTTAGTCGCTTTTCAAGCCTTCGTAGCTCAGTTGGTAGAGCAGCTGACTCTTAATCAGTTGGTCGACGGTTCGAATCCGCCCGAGGGCACCAATTTCAAAACCTCTAACTCCCAGTGAGTTAGAGGCTTTTTTTATGTCGTTTTCCTGTTCATGGGGATACCTCTATTTTACCTTATTTCTCCCTGTTTTCGTACTGCACTCAAATTCCAGAGAAAGAATATCAAATACCTTGTTCATTTCGACAAGCCCGCCGATCCCCTCGGAACTGGCGCATCGTCAATTAGGCGATATTCTCGATATTCTTCAAATCGTCCTTGCTGATGACAAGCCCTTTCGCCTCGGGTGGCCATACTGTCGCATTACGGTCGCAGAACGGGAAGCAGACAGCATGGGCAAACTATAGTGAAACAGGACGCTGGAGTTGTTCCTGCAGGAATTTCATCACGGCATACTTGTTGTGCCTGGTGGCCTGCTCGATGGGATCAATTGGCCGCCCGTTTTGGAGCCATTACCCGTTGATGAAGTAGATTGAACCGCCTTTGACCTCAATGGCCAGGAATTCCTTCCGCGTATGATAGAGCAGGAAATCGATCTCTCCATCCCATAGCTGACGTATCAGGTTATGCGTCACATAGTCGAATGAATGAAACACCACCCAGTCGTTGGGAAAATGGTTGCGTATTTCCTCAAAGACCATTTGCTCCGACAGTGGCCATTTTTCGCAATCATATTCCGCTAGTACGAATAGCGCCGCGATTTCCCGCTCTATTTAGGCATTGATTTTCGCGCATTTTCGCGCCATGTCCCGAACCTTTTCGCGCAGTTCCATTGGTTGCAGGACTTCCACATTTCCGCCTTCGCCGAGTATCCAGCGCAAGGCCTCGTATTCCGGGGACGGCGGCAGCACCACAATCAGCGAACCGTCCTCCTGGGGCGTGATTTTCAAGTTTTTTGCCCGTTCCTGCTCATAAAGATAATAGGCAATCGCAGGCGCACAGCGCAACGTGATACCCTCGATTTTAGGATAGTCGAAAAGCCCGTTCTTTCGGGTGTCTGCCAGCAGCTTTTTGTCCTGCTGGAAGGTGCCGTGCCCTTTGCATGTCTCCTGGATACGAAAGATGGCCAAGCAGACAGGCTTCTTCTCATTGATGGGATAGCCCTTAACATACCAATTCCCTTTGAATGCCGCTAGGATATGCGGTTCAAAATCGTATTCTTGGATTTCGCCGGTAGAGCCCTTCTTGTATGTCAGGTGAATGACCAGGCGGTTGCGCCACGCCTGGAATAGCGCCTCGAAGATTTCCGGGGCAATGGTGGTCTTTATCCCTGCCGCTACCAGGAGTGATTCCAGAAAAGTCCGGTCGAAGAATGACGTGTCACTGGCGGCCAAATGGCTGTCCACGGCACGGGTGATTTTCTCCTTCAGCGGGGACGGCAGCACATCCTCAGCCACCCGGCCTCCCAGCATGGCGGAAAGCAGCGCGTCGTCGGCCAGCATCGGGGCCTGGAACTCCCAGTCTGGACGCAGGAGGCAATAGCCGTTGTGCTCGTGGTCAAACTCGATGGGAGCCTTGAAGTCCAGCTTCAGGGTGGCGATGTCCCGCATAAACGTG
>JBAXYW010000239.1:0-6771 GCA_041670605.1 Lentisphaeria bacterium | reverse complement strand
TACGATATTAGATTCCTGTTTAGCGGTTGATTCCGAGAGTCGGGTTGCCTGTGAAGTTTTGGCGACCACGAATTTCATTCTTTTAGCTGGGGAGATTACCAGTCTTGCCGGTTTGGATTATGCAGCAATTGCCCGTCAGGTTGTGGGTGCTATCGGGTATGATCGTCCGGGCTTGGGCTTTTCGGCGGAAGATGCGGAAGTGGTGATCAAGATTCACGAGCAGTCTCCGGATATTTATTTAGGGGTGAATGCCGCGACCAGTCAGACTGGGGAGCAGGGGGCAGGGGATCAGGGTATGATGTTTGGTTTTGCCTGTTCGGATACTGACTGCCTGATGCCGGCTCCCCTGTATTATTCGCATCGGATCATGCAGCGTCTGGCCGAATTGCGTCGTCAGGAACCGGTGCGATGTTCGTTTTTACGTCCGGATGCCAAGGCTCAGGTTTCGTTGTGGTACGAGAATGGCTGTCCGGTCGCGGTTCGGAATCTGGTTGTCTCGCATCAACATACGCCGGAGATGGACATGAAGCAATTGCGGGCGTTGGTGGCCGAGGTGGTTCATGAAGTTATCCCAGCCGAACTGCTCAAAAACTTGTGTCCGGAAAATTATCTGATTAATCCGACCGGGCGTTTTGAGATTGGCGGACCGCATGGCGATACCGGGGTGACCGGGCGTAAAATTATCGTGGACAGTTACGGCGGAATGGGACGGCATGGGGGCGGGGCGTTTTCTGGAAAAGATCCCTCGAAAGTCGACCGTTGCGCAACGTATATGGGACGTTATGCGGCCAAGAACATTGTTGCGGCAGGTCTGGCAAAAACTTGTGAAATTCAGGTCGCCTATGCGATTGGTGTTGCCAAACCGGTCAGCATCAATGTCAATACCTTTGGTACTGGCAGCTACGAAGATCAACGCTTGGCTGAGATTCTGGAACAGGGAGCGATCTTTGATTTCCGTCCGGCTCGGATTATTGAGACTTTGGGACTGAAGAAACCTGCAGGCTGGTCATACCGCCAGACCTCAGTCTATGGTCATTTCGGAAAACCTCAATTCCCCTGGGAAAAAACCGATCAAACTGAAGCCTTGCTGGCAGCGGTCAAGAAAAGCTCCTGCGCCTGATAAAATGTGCAAATTTCAGGAATTGTTGTAATTCTAATTGATCTGGTTTTTTATGCTGAAGCCGATGATTCATAGTATAACTCCACGGCTGCTTGGCTTTGGCGCGGCTTTGCTGGATGAAATGATCCAGGTTGAGGAGGCTTTTGTTGCTGTACTACCCGGCAAAAAAGGGGGCGCCCAGCAAGTTTCGGCGAGTGAGATGTCTTCTCTTCTGGCGGGTTTGCCGGGCAAACCGTTGCGGCAGTTGGGTGGCGCGACCGCCAATACAATTCGTGCTTATGTGGGATTGGGCGGGCAGGCTGGTATGCTGACGCTGGTCGGCGACGATGAAGCTGGTATGTATTATCAACAGGCCATGCGGAATGCCAAAGTGGCAGGCGAGGGCATCAAAGTGATACCAGGCGGGGAGACCGGATGTTGTCTTTCCTTAGTAACGCCGGATTCCGAACGGACAATGCGCACTCGTCAGGGCATTGCAGACCAAATGAAAACAACCGATTTTACTGCCGCGGATTTTCAAGGATATACGCATCTTTTTGTGGAAGGTTATGCGTTGTATACCCCGGAAGTCCTCCGGAGTATTCTGTCCTCCGGGCATGCCGCTGGCCTGCAGATTGCCTATGATGCCGGCTCCCCGGAGTTGGTGGCTGCGCATCGGGATTTATTGGGTGAGCTGTTAAGCGAATATGTGTCGATTGCTTTTTTCAATGAAGAGGAAAGCACAGCTTTTTGCAACAGCCGGGATCCGGTGTTTGGTTTACAGTCTCTTTCCCAGTGTTGCGAGCTTGCGGTTGTGAAAGCCGGTAAGGATGGCGCGTACGTTTCTGAAGCGGGGAGCCCTGCCGTGCATATACCGGCATTTCCAGCCAACGCGCTCGATACGACGGGAGCGGGGGACTTCTGGGCAGCAGGTTTTCTGTATGGCTGGCTAAATGGAGCTTCGCTGGCTGAGGCCGGCGCAGCGGCTGCCCGGCTGGCGGCAGCCGTTGTCGAACAGGTCGGAACCGAAATGCTGGACGAATTTTGGCGTAGGCTTTCACTTGCTTCGTTCGGAGATACATTAAATAAAGAACCGGCATACAAGAGCAAATTCTGATTAAACGCCTGCTCTTTGATTGGCAGGCATATGAGGGTGATACTATGGCAATTGTTAAAGAAAAAAATTACTGGATCGCAGACCCTGCGTTAGCAGAGCTGGGTCGTAAAGAGATCATGCTGGCGGAAAAAGAAATGTCGGGGCTGATGGCGATACGGAAGAAATATGGGCCGTTGAAACCTCTGGCTGGCAAACGCCTGATGGGGAGTCTCCATATGACAACTGAAACGGCTGTCCTGATCGAAACCCTGGTCGCCCTCGGTGCGGACGTGCGCTGGTGCTCCTGCAATATTTTTTCCACTCGCGATAGCGCAGCAGCGGCTATTGCTGCTACAGGGGTTGCGGTGTTTGCCTGGAAAGGTGAAACGTTGCGGGAATATTGGGAATGCGCATTACAGGCTATGAGTTTCCCTGGCGGCTTGGGGCCGAATCTGATCGTGGACGATGGCGGCGACGCGACTTTGATGATCCATCTCGGAGTGGAGGGCGAAAAAGATCCCGCCAAGCTGCAGATTTTTCCCGCCATGGCGGAAGACGAACGGGAATTAAAGGCTTCTTTGCAACGTTGTCTGGAAAAAGAACCCGGAAAATGGACGGCGCTGGCGGCTGCTTGCATGGGAGTCTCGGAAGAAACGACGACCGGAGTGCATCGCCTGTATCAACGACACCAGGCAGGAAAACTGTTGCTTCCTGCCATCAATGTTAATGACTCGGTTACTAAATCGAAGTTTGACAATCTTTATGGCTGCCGGGAATCGCTGGTGGACGGGATTAAACGGGCAACGGATGTGATGCTGGCCGGCAAGATCTGCGTGGTGTGCGGCTATGGGGATGTCGGCAAAGGCTGTGCGCAAGCTCTGCGTGGCCAGGGAGCTCGCGTCCTAGTGACGGAAATTGATCCGATCTGCGCGTTACAGGCGGCCATGGAGGGCTATGAGGTGGTGACGCTCTCCGCTGCGTTGGCTCAAGGCGATCTTTTTGTTACCTGTACTGGAAATTGTGAGGTGATCATGGCTGAACATCTCGCTGGCATGAAAGATCACGCGATTGTCTGTAATATTGGTCATTTTGACAATGAAATTGATGTCGTGGGCTTGAAAGCCTGGCCTGGCATCCGCTGTGAAACGATCAAAGATCAGGTTGATCGTTATATTTATCCGGAAGGTCATTCGATTATTCTTCTGGCGGAGGGGCGTCTTGTCAATTTAGGTTGTGCGACGGGTCATCCAAGCTTTGTGATGAGCTTTTCTTTCTGCAATCAAGTGCTAGCTCAGATTCAGCTTGCGGAAGGCAAATTAGCCATTGGTGTGTATTGCTTGGATAAAAAGCTTGACGAAGAAGTCGCCCGGCTGCATCTGGATAAACTGGGCATCAAACTTAGCAAACTTTCTGCAAAACAGGCAGAGTATATCGGGGTATCTGTTGAAGGACCCTATAAACCGGATTATTATCGGTACTGATTATGTGTAAATTGCATATTCAACCCGAATGGCTGCCAGCTTTCCAGGAAAAAAAGCTTGATTCCATGGATGCTGTTCTGGCTTTGGAACTGGTGAAAACGGAGGAGTGCTGTTTGCCCTGCGGAGTGGAAACCTTTCCGCTTACCCCCACCGTAACGCTGTGTCTGAAACGGGAAACAGAGTTTGCTTGTGCGAGAATTTTCCGGGAAATACTGTGCGGTCATGCTCCTCAGACACGGACTTTCCATGAGCGTCAGGCGATTGCTTTGCTGCACGAGGCGGGTTTTATTGTTTCTCAGGTGGTTGCTTGGGGCGAAAAAAGTTGTTTCGGGTTGCCGCGTGCCGGGGTCTTGTTTCTGTTAGCCCCTCCCGGCAAAACCTTGCCGGCTTTTCTGGCCGGTGAACTGGATGCCGAGACACGCAGGGAAGCCATCGAAAAAGTGGAGGCGACTCTACTGGCGTTACATTCCAAAGGTTTTTTTTGGCCGGCTTGCCGGGCGGCGAATTTCATCCTGCTGCCGGGTGGGGAAGTCGGGCTGTTGAATTTGGATTCGCTGAAATTTCATAAAACCCTGAGTGCGGAACAAGGTCAGCAGCAGTTCGAGGTGTTTTACTCCAGTTTGTCTGATTAGGGAGCCATAGGCTCTGATTTTATTGATATGGCCAATCGCTTTGTCCTTCATTCCGAATATTCTCCTGGTGGGGATCAGCCTGAGGCGATTGCTGCTCTGCAACGCGGACTTGCTGAAAATCAGCGCTATCAGACACTGCTGGGAGTGACTGGCTCCGGCAAAACCTTTACGGTGGCCAATCTGATTGAGCGAGTGCAGCGCCCGACCCTGGTGATATCGCACAACAAGACCCTAGCTGCACAGTTATACAGTGAACTGAAAGCCTTTTTCCCGGAGAATGCAGTCGAGTATTTTGTCAGCTTTTATGATTACTATCAGCCGGAAGCCTATATACCGCAGACGGATACTTATATTGCCAAAGATGCTGCGATTAATGACGAACTCGAACGCTTGCGACTGGCCGCCACCGGCTCCTTGCTCGAACGCAATGATGTGATTGTAGTGTGTAGCGTATCCTGTTTGTACAGCTTGGGCTCCCCGGAAGATTTTTCGGCTTTGCAGGCAAGGATTGTTTTGAATCAGGAGCTGTCCCGGCAGGAGTTGCTTCGTCGCCTGGTGGAAATTCAGTATACGCGCAATGATTTTGCCCCGGAGCGCGGCCAGTTCAGGGTGGCAGGAGATACTCTGGAAATCTTTCCGTCGCATCGCGATGATCTGATCCGGGTGGAATTCTGGGGCAATACCGTTGAGCGAATTTCCCGGCATGATCCGGTGAAAAAGGCGCTGACCGAAGAATTGCAGACTGCAGCTGTTTTTCCGGCAAAACATTTTGTGCTGCCGCAGGAAAGAATCCGCCAGGCCGAGCCTGGAATTCTGGAAGAATTGGCCGAACAGGTCGATAGGTTTGAGAAAAGTCATCGTCTGGTGGAAGCACAACGTATCCATCAACGCACAACGTATGATTTGGAGATGTTGCGCGAAATCGGCTACTGCCAGGGGATTGAAAATTATTCTCGTCATCTGGTGGGTCGTCAGGCGGGTTCACGACCCTATACGCTGATGGATTATTTTCCGGACAATTATCTGACGATCATCGACGAATCGCATGTCACGCTGCCGCAGATTCGCGCGATGGCGTTGGCGGATCACAGCCGCAAGCAGGTTCTGGTTGATAACGGTTTTCGCTTGCCATCTGCGCTGGATAACCGGCCTCTGACCTTTGAAGAGTTTGAAAGTCTGCAGAAGAATCTGGTTTTTGTTTCGGCCACACCGAGCAAATATGAGCTTGGCTTGACGATTCCGGTGGAGCAGGTTGTTCGCCCGACTGGGTTGCTGGATCCTAGGGTGGAAGTTCGTCCGCTGGCCACCCAGATTGATGATGCTGTTCATGAGATCCGTGCGTCTGCGGCAAAAGGCGAGCGCACTTTGCTGACGACGTTGACGAAAAAGATGGCAGAGGACTTATCGGACTATCTGCGCAAGGTTGGTTTACGCAGCCGCTATTTGCATTCGGAGTTGGATACCTTTGAACGAGTTGATATTTTGCGCAGTCTGCGGGCTGGTGATTTTGACTGTCTGGTCGGTATCAATCTGTTGCGGGAGGGACTGGATCTGCCGGAAGTGGCTCTGGTTATCGTACTGGACGCCGACAAGGAGGGATTCCTGCGTTCGGAAACTTCTCTGATTCAGACCGCCGGGCGGGCGGCTCGAAATCAGGAAGGCAAAGTCATTCTTTATGCTGATAAGCTGACGGACAGTATCCGGCGGATGCTGGCTATTACTGAACAACGTCGGCAGAAACAGCAGGCCTATAATCAGGAACATGGTATCACTCCGCAGACCGTGCGGCGTGGTATTCAGGATAGCCTGCGAATTTACGAAGAAGCGGAACACACGGTGGAAAGTGTCGTCAAAGATGCCCCCGAGGGCGATTATGCCGTCCTGGAAACCCTGCGCCAGCTCGAACAGGAAATGCAGGAGGCCGCAGAGGCTCTCGAATTCGAACGTGCAGCCATGTTGCGTGATCAGATTTTTACCCTGAAAAAGAAAGCACCGGAAAAAGTTTCCGGCAGCCAAAGTGCTGAACCGGAGAGAAAAAAAACTTCGCGGAAAGGGAAAAAAGCCATTTCCGACGAAAGTCCTTTTTTTCTGTGAATGCAATGCAGTTGGCCGGCAATAGTGACAAATGTATTCTACTAGAATCCCTCACCAAATTCGTCGGATCGAGAAAATTATAACATCATTCGCGTGTGTTATGGGATCAGAAATAAATGGTTTTGCAGGTATCTGCGCTTTCTCTGGCCAATAAGACTGCTCGTGCGAGTTTTAACGTATCGGCATCATCAACCAGTGCATGGCGGCTAGTCAGCAGTTCTGTAACATAATCGGAGAACAGTTCCCGCTCAGGCGGTAAGACCTGTAGTTCACGACTACCGTTGGCGTCTATCAGTAGTAAACGTCCATTGATGACTTCTATTACGCCATGAGTGCCGGCGATGCGGATGCGGTCATCACCATGGGTTG
>JBAXYW010000238.1:0-6795 GCA_041670605.1 Lentisphaeria bacterium | reverse complement strand
ATACCTTTGCGATCGCCGATCTGGGTCATATTCCCAATCCCGAAGAACTCACTTGTAATCAGTTTTATTATTTTGAGCAAAAGGCGCAGGAATTTTCCCGTGCCGAGTTCCTCAAGGAGTTAGGGAAGGATTACTACGATTTTTTCTATGAAAGTTGGGCCCAGGGGGCGACTTTACTGGTGAGAGCTGAGCATGCCCGTAATGTCATTCGCTGCATTGAATTGATGACGGAGTCGGCGAAATCCAACTGTACTGTGATGGCAAGTAATATGTTGCCGACAGGAAGGGACGGTAAATAATGAAAAAAATACTGATACTGGGTGGTGGTGAGTTTCACGATTATGTCGGTTGTAGTGAGGTGATGTCCAAACAACTTTTGGAACTCCAGGATGAATACCAGACGGAGGTGATAATCGGCAATCTTGATCTGCTGACCCGTGCAAAAATTGATGCCTATGATATCCTTGTTTTTTACTGGACTAAAGATCATTTGAGTCAAGAACAGAAGCAGGGACTTCTCGATTGGTGCGCAGAAAAAGGCAAATTTGTTGGTATCCATTGTGCTGCGACGGCTTTCCGCGATTGTCCGGAATACGAGTCTCTGCTTGGAGGGCGTTTCAAAAAGCATCCTCCCTATCGACAGTACTGCGTATTCGTGGATCGAAAACATCCGGCGATGAAGCTGCAGTTCGAAAACTTCCAAGCACCGCAAGAATGGCCGAACTGGGCACAGCACGAATGCTGGGTTACCGATGAGCAGTTTCTGATTCATTATGACCGCCGCGTAAATATCGCCGCCAGCGCAGCCTTTAATGGCGAAATGTGGCCAGTAGCCTGGAGTAAACCTTGGGGAAAAGGAAAAGTCTTTTACCTGGCGCTCGGACACGATGTCGCGGCCTGCTCAACAGAATTTTTCAAACAGATGCTTTTTGCCGGTATTCGATGGGTGGATTCCGACGAACCAGAACCCGCTCCGAGCTTCGCATTTTAAGCCGTGCTTCCAACGAACTCAGGCCTGCTTTTGAGCAAGTGAACGACGAATTCTTCTTTGTCAGAAGATCGCTATTATCCCATTGTTTGCTGCCATTCTTTTTGCTTCCGAAAGGAAATCAACATGGCTCCAGCGTCCGGTTTTTCGATTGACCGTATCAATCTTTACCTTTATGAAACTCCTCTGAGGGTGCCTTTTCGAATTAGTTGTGGCACCATACGGAAAAAATGCGGCATTATTTTTGAAGTCCAATCGGACTCGTTAAGTGGTTGGGGGGAGGCCGCTGTTGATGATGTGCCATTTTATGCCCATGAGACGGTGGGCAGTGTGCTGGACGTTGCCCGAGTGGCGCTTTTTCCTTTGCTGAAAGGAAAATTATTTCAGCACCCCGATGAAGTCATTGATTGCATGGAAAAATCCTATCGGGGCGCACATTTTGCCAAGGCCGCTCTGGATGCCGCGGCTTGGGATATTTATGGACAAATTCTCGGACAGCCGGTATGGAAATTACTGGGTGGAACCCGGGAAAAAATTGAGACCAGCCGGGTGGTTTCCATCAAGGAAACTCCAGAAGAGACCGTTGCGGGAGTGCAAGAGGCTCTGGCAAATGGGGATATCCGTTTGAAGCTGAAAGTCTCTCCCGGACATGATATCAAGAATATCTCCGCCATCCGCAAGGTCTTTCCGGACATTCGGCTGATGCTTGATGCCAACAGCGCTTATACGCCAGATGATTTTGAACACTTGGCCAGTTTTGACCAATTTCATTTGCTGATGATTGAACAGCCACTGGATGAACGTGATATCTATTTTCATTCCCTATTAAAAAAACGGCTGCAGACTCCGATCTGCCTTGATGAGAGTATCCATACGCTGCATGACACAAAAGTCTGTGCCGCGTTGAATGCTGCAGATATTATCAACATCAAAGTATGCCGGGTAGGTGGTTTGAGCCAAACCCGACGGATTCATGATTACTGCCAGACTCATGGTATCGCAAACTGGATCGGTTCCCGAACCGATTCGGGCATCGCCAATGCCCCGCGTATTGCTGCAGCAACCTTGTCAAATTGCATTTATCAGACGGATGCCAAGCCCTCTGGCTCAGCCGGTCTGATGCTGACCGATAATCCAGCGGAATTTGACGGATGTTATATCACCCCTTCAGCGCAACCCGGGCTTGGAATCCAGATAAACCGGAAAAATCTGCTGGCCGTTACCAGCGCGGTGCATGTCTTGAAGTAATTGCGGCGGGGATCTTTGTCGTGTTTTCTTACTTGGCAATGCTTTCAATACTGGAAAGCCATCGCAAACTCCGCCTGGGCGGCATGATGTTCTTCGCTGAAGATATGGCGCAATTTGGCAGCGAATTCTATCGTAAAAAAGGTGTTCCGCTCGCCGAATGAGCGTTTTTTTGTATTCTGTCCAGACCATATCCCCCTGAAAGGAACTTTGCCATGATGAAATATTATCTCAACAATGACCATGATAGCGTTCTTGCCTTTGCCGCCGCTGAACTGAAAAAATATCTGGCAAAGATTGCCGACGTGGATTTAATAGCGACAAATCAGGCGGCTGAAGCGGACTTCCTGCTTGCTGCCCCGGAGATGCCATACCATAAATGGGACGACGGCTTTCTGATCAAGAGCCGGGAGGGAAAGTTGCACCTGACTGGTACGAATTCCCGCAGTGCCCTGTTTGCCGTTTATGATTTTCTCGGTGCCTTGGGTTGCAGCTGGACGGCTCCTGGCCTTGATACATTGCCCTCGGGCGTGAAAATTGATTTGACGAAGTGGGACAAGGTGGAGTATGCTGCCAGTCGTTATCGGGGCTATGCAGTGTGCGGCTGCGGTGATCGTCCGGAAGGAATGCCCTATATGTACAAGATGATCGACTGGATGCTGAAGCAAAAATGTAATCTCTATTTTTCTGAAGGGTTCCCAGTGGAATGTCCGGGGGATGAATGGTCCATTGAAAATGGGGTTCGGCCACTGCAGCATATTGAATACGCTTGTAGCAGCTGGGGCATCGAGCAGCGTGATGCCCTGATTGCCAGAAAGGAAACGCTTGTAAACTATGCGCGTTCGCACGGTATGCTGATTGAACGCTATGGCCATGGCTGGGCGGCCGGAATCATTCAGCATTATGCCGCCAAGCAGAAAATCACTGTTGCCGAAGCCAGAAAACGTCTGCGAGCGAAAGGGAGGGTTTCTCATGAAGCAGGCGATTTGGGTAAGTCTTCCATGTGGTTCCAATTCTGCATGGCCGAACCAGGCCTTAAAGAGCTCTATGTCGAGCATGTCGTCGATTATCTGAAAGAGCACCACAGTGAAGTCGATATCGCATCATTCTGGTTGGGAGATGGTTACGATAACGCTTGCCTTTGTCCAAGTTGTGTAAATAAACCATTCAGCGAATGGTATATGGAGATTCTTGACGAAATCGTTCGCAGAGTTGCAAAATTCGCCCCGGAGCTCCGCTTTGAAGGGCTCATTTATTTTATGACTATGGAGCCGCCTACTAGCCGCTGGCTGGAAGGCATCGATACGGTGGATTTTATTATTGCCCCATGGAACCGTTGCTATCGCCATCGGCTCGATGAAGCGGAATGCCGTTACACAGACTGGAAACCCGATTTCCGGCAAAATGCCTCCCATGATTTTGAGCATTTTCACCGTCCCTTAAACAATGATGTCGGCGAAGCAATCCGTGGGTGGAAGGCAAAAATCGGGAATTTTCATACCCGCATGTTTGAGTATTACAGTTTATCAAGCGAGCCTGGCCGCCATCGGCTCAGCTATGTTCCTGGGGATTTAGCACGTGATATCCGTGATTTTAAACGCCTGGGTATTGAAGGATCTGTTTCCTGTGAAAGTCAATTTACGGATTTGCCTTTTTTCCTGATTCATCATGTTTCCTCCGCATTGATGTGGAATCCTGCTGCAGATGAGCATAAGATTCGCGAGCATCTGGCGTTTGCTTTATTTGGCGAAAATGCTGCACGGGTTTTACAAGCTGCGGATCAAACCGGCAGAATTCTGCTTCAGCACAATGAGCATGGTAAAACTGAGGCAGCAGTTCGTTTGAAAATGCTTAAGGAACTCGGTGAAACGGCTCGTGGCGTCGCTGATTTACCCCTGCCTGTCTTTGATATCTTAACGCTGGCCTGGGTGGTTTCTATCGACACAGCCGAAGAAAAGCACATTCTGGAGCAATTACTTGCGATCCTTGACTGCAGTGCGGAAAGATTAAGTACGTTCTGTGACGGCAACGTCCTGCTGAAGCGATATCAGTCCCGCTTGCAAGAAGTCACGGAAACGGAGTCCCAGAAAAATTCCTGAATACAGGGAAAAAGTGTGGGGGATCCCCGAACCCTGTACTGTAACCGCTTACCTCTTGCAATAACAAGTCGGACGCAATTCTCCTGCGCAGGTAAGCGCTATGATGCATCGAACTGGAAATAAAAGTCTGCTTCAGGGGGGCGGATGCTGGTCAGGTCTCCGCGGTAATGCCGCAGGGGATGGGGCTGATAGGGGTGTTTAAGCAATTCCGTTTCATTCAGCTCAATACCGAGCCCGGGGCGTTCCGGGATGCGCATGCAGCCATTGGCATCAATATGCAAGTCTTCATTGCAGATTTCCCGCCGGTATGGGACATCCGTCAGCATCATTTCAAGCAGGATGAAATTCGGCACGCAGGCGGCCAGTTGCAGGGTGGCCGCATGAGCTACTGGGCCGGAGGGATTATGCGGGCAGAAGCCAAGATGTTGCGTTTCCGCAGTTGCTGCCAGAAAACGTAATTCCAGAAGCCCGCCGGCATGGGAAACATCCGGCTGAATATAGTCGCCGCAACCTAATTCGAAAAATTGACGGTATTCATAGCGGTTATAAAGTCTTTCGCCCGCCGCAATCGGCACCCCGACGCGTTCTTTGACTTCCCTGAGCCCCGCTAAATCATCTGGGGGCAGGGGCTCTTCAAACCAGAAGGGATTGAATTCTTCCAGTTTTCTCCCGATATGGACTGCCGTTGGGATATCAAAACGGCCATGACCCTCGATCAGCAGCAGCATTTCATCGCCGACCGCTGTGGATACCTGCCGGATGCATTCCAGCGCCCGCTGGAGTTCAGGACGGCCAATTTGCTGCCAGGCCTGGCCGAAGGGATCCCATTTGCAGCCCTTGAATTTATATTGTCGCAAAATCAGTGCTTTGCTGGCGAATTCTTCCGGTGTCCGGGCTGGTGAAAACCAGCCGTTGACATAGACCGGAATGGCCTCCCGCACTTTGCCGCCTAAGAGCTGCCAGACCGGAAGCCCGACCTTTTTCCCTTTGAGGTCCCAAAGCGCCATTTCCACACCCGACAGCGCACTCATCAACACTGGACCGCCGCGCCAATAGGCGTCCCGATAGCAATCGTGCCGAAAGGCTTCGATTCGGTCTGCATCCATTCCCACAAGATAGCCTTCCAGATCATGGATGGCCGCCGCAACGGTGTGTTCCTTGTATTCCAGCGTGGCTTCACCCCAGCCATGCAGGCCACTATCCGTCTCCAGCTTGACAAAAACCCAGTTGGTGCGATAGCAATCACAGATGAACGTTTTTACCCGGGTGATTTTCATGATCGTAGCTCTTTCTTTCAGGGCGCGTAATACATGCCGCCGTTGATATGGATCGTTTCACCGGTAACATAGCTGTTCCGGCAGGCAAACAGGACGGCATCGGCAACTTCTTCGCAACTTCCGCCACGTCCCAGCGGAATAGCCGCCGATTCCTCCTGATATTTTTCTTTGGTCAGGCGTTTATTGATGTTTTCCGTGATGATCATCCCCGGACAGATCGTATTTGCAGTGATCCCGTAGGGAGCCCCATTTTCGGCGAAGGCACGAGTCAGCCCATGCATGCCGAGTTTGGAAACTCCGTAGGCGATCATATGCATTTCGGCAGGCCGGAAGGCACGTACTGAAGAAACATTGATAATCCGACCCCAGCCATAATTCTTTGCCTTGTTAAAAAAGGCCAGCGAGCAAAGGAAGGCTCCCTTGAGATTGACATCCATGACTTTGGACCACCATTCTCCCTCGCTGATCTCGACCGTGCGTTGCCAGGGATCCAAACGGGCATTATTGATAAGAATATCCACCTGTTCGAAATGCTTAAACATTTCGTCAACCGCGGCCTCGTTTGCGACATCGCAGACATAAACTTCCGCTTTTCCACCAAATGCCGTGATCTCGTCAGCGACTTTCTGCGCATTGGCGACATTGTGCGCACAGTTGATGATCGTTTCACAACCGGCTTTCGCCAATTCAATGGCGATGACCCGCCCCAGACCCTGAGAGGCCCCCGTAATTAATGCTTTTTTGCCTGACAAATCCATCTTTTCTCCTTTTTCTCGTATGACTTTGAGCTGCAGCGAGCCGAGCCTCTGCGGCACCAGAGACGTGTTTTTCTGGGCGCTAGTCTCATGCTCATGTAGAGGCCTGCGTGAACTACAAAAGCCCGCCGGAGCCACGCAGGCCTGAACTATAAACATGCCTGTCCGACGGACACACACGGACGAACTTGGAGTGGCCTGATATCCACAACAACCTTGGGCTGACATCTGGGAAGCGTGAGCTATGGAGCGCCGGTATCCCCGCCTATTGGCGCTAACTTAACCTAAAAAAACTGAAGTTTTGAGCACATTTATTACATAACAATAGCCGCTTTGCATGGTTATCCCAAAAAGCGTATTCTGTTCTATTTGCAGCCCCGTAGGGGCGGCCTCATCTTAGCCCCGGGCAACGCCCGGGGTAGGTGAGTGGT
>JBAXYW010000237.1:0-6806 GCA_041670605.1 Lentisphaeria bacterium | reverse complement strand
CAAGGCAAACAAAGTACCAGCTATGAAAATAATATGTTATGGCGACAGTCTGACCAATTGCGGCGGCGAAGGTGGACGTTTCAGCGACATCCTGCAGGAACGTTTTCCGCAGCATGAATTCATCAACAAAGGCATGGGGGGCTGGACCTATGCGGATGCTAGGCTGCATCTACAGGAAGAAGTCCTGGATTTGCAACCAGAGCTCGTACTGCTCGAATTCGGGTCTAATGACTGGTGGCGAGGCAGCCGACCTTATCAGGCTTGGGGAGCCGACCTTGATGTCATACTCGAAAAAATCAAAAAAGCCGGTGCTCAAGTGCTTGTTCTGGGGATCTTCGGATATTGGCCGGATCCCTTGACCGGCAAACTGAAAGCCAAAATCTATGGCGCGGATGAACGTTCCGAAGCGTTTGCCATACTGGAGGAACAAATTGCCAGACGCCATCAATGCCCTTATATCCCTAATCATCAGGCCTATATACTGAATGACCGCTGCTGCTGGAAGGATCGCAATCATCCCAATGAGTTGGGCAACCGCCGCATCGCCGATTATCTCGAGCCATTCCTGGAAAAATTTCTCGACAGCCATGCTCTGCCTTGTCGTAAACGCCGCATGCGCACCCTCCGGGATTTCTGGGAAGAAGCCGTTGAAGCCGCCCCACAAAAACTCGCTGTGGTTTGCGCGGAGCAACGCCTGACCTTTGCGGAAGCCGATCAGCAAGCTTCTGCGCTTGGCGCCGGCCTGGCAAAATGCTGTTTGAACCCCAATCCCCGGATTGCGGTCTGTTTGCCAAATTGCTTGGAATATTTTCTAATCTATTGGGCCATCATGAAAATCGGCGGCATCATCGTGCCAATTAGTCCCTGGTTGAAAAAAGATAGCCTGAAGGCGATTTTTGCAACTGTATTGCCGGATTTGCTGATTGTTCAGAACCGAACCAATGATCGGGAAGTCTTGCTGGCGTCTGAGCCCTTTCTGCATTTACCAGTTGCCTTTCTCGACAGCAAAGAAGACAAACTGAGCTTTGACCAGCTGGTGCTCTGGAAACGCCCCTGCCCGCATCCAGAAATATCCGGTGCGACACCGGCGATCATCATGCATACTTCCGGAACGACAGCAGCACCCAAAGGAGCTGTCATGTTGCATGGGGATTTGATTTTTAATGCCATGACAACAATCAAAGCCCAGAATTTCACGACCTCGGATATTCATCTGCTAGTCAATCCGATGTTTCATTGTACGGCACTGTACAGTTCTCTACCGGTTGCAGCTTATCAGAAAACCCCAGTAGTGATTACCAATGACTCGCAAGCAGAACAGCTTCTTTTGCTGATCGAAAAGGAAAAAATCAGCACCTTTCTGACCGTTCCCACGGTACTGCAACGCATTACTGCTTTACCTGACTTGTCACAATACAAACTGGGCAGCTTGCGAGTGATTGGCTATGCAGGGTCTTTCATGCCAGTCAAAACGGTACGCGCCCTGCAGAAGTTTTTCCCGGAGGTCGAATTACACAACTTCTTCGGGTTAACCGAAACGATTTCTGCCACGCATGCCCTCAGTGGGAGTGCCGCACTGGAGCGTCCAGATTCAATTGGCCAGCTCTTGCCCTTTGTAAGTGCTCTAATCATTAATGAACAAGGCGAAGAATGTGCTCCCGACGAAGTGGGGGAATTACTGTTTGCTCGTGAAAATGTCATCAGCACATACTGGAATAAGGCGAAACTACTCCAAGAATCCCTGCTTGAACGCAATGGCAAAATCTGGTTCCGGACCGGTGATCTAGCCTGCCGAGATGCCGAAGGCTTCTTTTTTATCAAGGGGCGCAAAAAAGATATGATCATTGTCGGCGGCGAAAATGTTTTTGCTGTCGAAGTCGAAACCGTCCTGCTGGCTTTGTCGGAAATCCGGGAAGTTGCGGTCAAAGGGGTTCCTGCCACCGGCGTACGTGAGGCTCTGGGAGAATTGATCAAGGCCTATGTCGTGCTGGAAGACGGGAGTAAACTCAGCGAAACAGACATCCGGCGACATTGCCATCAGCACTTGCCCTCCTTCAAAATTCCACACCTGATCCAATTTTTGCCGACCTTGCCCCGTAACCCCGCCGGCAAGATCCAGAAAGACGAACTCCCGGTGTAAAAAAGTTCCCGGAATCTAGCAGCCGCAAGTACCCACCAGCAGAACGGTGTGCGAAAAACCTCGTCTTTTCAATCAACAAGGCCAGCAAATATGTCATTCATTATCGGCAGTCATCTTTCCTCCAGCAAAGGTTTTCTGGCCATGGGGAAGGATGCCTTGGCAATCCAAGCCAATACCTTTCAGTTTTTTACCCGAAATCCCCGTGGTGGCAAGGCAAAAAATATCATCCCTGCGGATGTCGAAGCTTTCCTGACACTGGCGCAAAAACAGCAGTTCGGGCAAATTCTGGCGCATGCATCCTATACGCTGAATGTCTGTTCCGCAGACCCAGGGATTCGCAAATTTGCTTGCGACACGATGGCCGATGACCTCCAACGCATGGAATTGCTGCCGGGCAATCTGTATAATTTTCATCCCGGCAGCCATGTCGACCAGGGGGTTGATACGGGAATCCAACAGATCACTGAGGCCTTGAATAATATCCTTTTCAACGAGCAGAAAACAACAGTTCTGCTGGAGACCATGTCCGGTAAAGGTTCGGAAATTGGTTCCAGTTTCCAGGAACTGCGACAGATTCTCGATCGTATTCACCTTTCTGAAAAAATGGGGGTCTGCCTGGATACCTGCCATATCTATGATGCCGGATATGATCTGGTACAGAATCTTGATGGGGTCTTGGAGGAATTTGATCAGGTCATCGGTTTACCCAGACTACAGGCCATTCACCTGAATGACAGCCTCAATCCCTTTGCTTCCCATAAAGACCGGCATGCCAAAATCGGTAAAGGAACACTCGGGCTGCTAACCTTTGCGAAAATCATCAATCATCCCGCCCTGCGTGAACTCCCTTTCTTCCTTGAAACGCCAAATGAACTGGAGGGCTATGCTGAGGAAATCGCCCTGCTGAAAACCCTGCGACAATAGGTCTTCTCCAGACTTTTTCGGATTCTTATTGATATTTTTATTTAGACCCCATCCCAAAAGGTCTTCCGGGAGATTTTAGGCGCTTCAGGTTTTTTAATGGGTCGAAATTTTTCTAAGGTGTGCTGCTCAAGCTAACCTTGGCTTCATGTCAAGGTTTCCACCATAAAACAACATTGCTGTGCGGGTGGATGATCATCAAAATCGGCGCCATTTTTGACAATCTCTGGCGCCATCTTCGAAGAAAAAGAAGAAACGGATGGATCTCCATGAAATCCTGATTAAGACACACACGTATGGGTCGTTGCTTCATGGTACTCCCTGGATGACAAATTTGCCGCCAATTGGAGTTATCATTGATACCATAAAACGGAGGTGTCCCAATTAGCTGCCGCAGGCTCTGCGGTACCATGGTGTGCTCGCAACTATTACGATATAAACTGCTTGCAGATGTATTCCCCGGCCCGGAAGGCCGCAACCAGGGGTAAGGAGTCCCACTAAAACCAGCGCCCGGAGGGCACGACCTCTGAAGATATTATAGTACGGTTCAGCTCCTTTTGTTCTGTATCTTCAATCGCGCCGCGGGCTATAGAATCCCGGCGTCCTCGCTTGCCGACGATTCTTGAAATGCCCTTTCATGGCATCGTTTGTTCGCGTTCAGTAAGCCCGGGCTAAGCTTGGAGTTAAGCATGATTTTGCGCCTACGGCAACGAAAAAATCGTCTTCTGGAAGCGCCTTTGCTTCAAACATTTTTGCCAAACGGCATAAGCAGGCAATTTTTAACCACATTTCGGACAATACCCAGAATTGACAAACAGTAAATCAGCATTAATGTCATGTTGCATCTTGATTGCCTTCTTTTAATTGGGATTGGTAATTCAATGAAATTTAGAAATCAAGAGGCCTATTTCAAGTATTACCAATTTTTTTCAACCCCTTTTTGTACAATACCTAATTTTTAGGAATACCATGCTAACATATCAATGTAAAGCGGAAAATTTTTTGCATAATGAAAAAGATTTTCAGCTCGGTTTTCTTTCCAGTGAGGCGTCTAATCCAATTACCGCTCATCTTGATCGTGATTTCAACGAATCTTCTCAAAAGGGTGTTTCCACTCTTTTGAGAGTTGATCAAGCTCTAGTCCCGGTGGCTCGGCGGGCTTTAGCCGACAAACGTTTCGCGAAACTGCGCACCGCAATAGCAACAGCCTTGTCGAATAAAAAACAAATTATTTTTTCCGGCTGTGGCGCGACTGGACGTTTAAGTATTTTACTGGAAGCGGCCTGGCGTGATTACGCTAAGCCGGAAGTGAAGGATTCAGTCAAATCCATCATGACCGGCGGAGATTTTGCTTTGGTAAAGTCAGTGGAATTTTTTGAAGATTATCCACAATTCGGCAAACGTCAGGTAGAGGATATGAATGTGTCGTCGGGTGATGTGCTGGTGGGTATCACCGCAACCGGTGAAACCGCTTCAATTATCGGCAGTGTCATGGCTGCTGCGGAACGCAACGCGGATGTATTCCTGTTGATCTGCGTTGATAAAGATGTCCCAATGAACAGGTTGAAACGCTGCAAAGAAGCTTACAGTCATCCCAATGTAACAGTGTTGGACATGCCCTGTGCTGGAATGGCAGTCAGCGGTTCTACTAGAATGCAGTCAAGTACTCTGGAAATGCTGATAGCCGCAGCCGCCCTTGAAGAAGCGGTGGGTCATGGGATCGCAGATTATGCTGAGGCATTTAAACAAATGCTTAATAATCTGGAAAAACCGGAAAATGTCAAGGCTATTGCAAATTATATAGATTTTGAAACAGAAATTTACCAGCAGAAAAGACTGATAACTTATTTGTCCGATGAATTTCTGCTGGATATCCTGACTGATACAACGGAACGTTCTCCAACTTTTATGCTACCTCCTTTCAAACGTATTGATAAGATAGATGCTCCAAGTTCATGGGCTTTTGTCAAAACCCCCTGTTGCCCTACTCCTGAAGCCTGGCGACGTTGCTTCAGGCGCGAGCCGCGTTGTTTAGCATGGACTCAGGGAGATTATTGTGCTATGGATACCGCTGCACTGGTAGCTTCAGAGATACCTGAAATCTCTATCATGGATTTAATGAAAATAGAAATCGGTAATGAAGTCGCCCTGGATCGTTCTGATGCTGTTGAAGTTAAAATAAGCGCCACCCGGGACGAAATAAAAATACAAACTGCCGACAAGTTGTTTCAAATTGCAAGTCATGTTGTTCCAACTTCACTTCGTCTTTTTGAGCATCTTGCTCTGAAGCTGGTTCTGAACATTATTTCCACCGGCGCAATGGTCAAACTGGAAAGAGTTTCCGGAAACTGGATGACTTATCTGGACGTTTCAAATAAAAAATTAATTGACCGCGGCATTCGCATTATTGCCTCTCAATGCAAAATGGATTATAACGATGCGTGTCATCAGCTTTTTAAATCTATAGATGAACTGGCGAAAAAGGATACTGGTAGTGAAAAGATATCACCGGTTCAATATACCATTTCAAAATTCAACTCTGAAAGACAGGGAAAAGCAAAATGTTGAAGCTACTGGATAAGGTCAAGTTAAAAAACGAAAAAACCATGACCGTTAAGCTTTTTGTTCCACCTGAGCCTGAGTTCGCGGGAAAGTTCAAGCATTTCATGCGCTATCTGAGCAATGAAAACACACGAAGTGTAGGCTCCAGGGCAGACGGCAAATATGCTGCTTGCGCGGTAGACTGTTATTTTATAGGTGAAATTGATGGACGAATTGCCGGCCAAGTATGGTTCGGCTGGGGAAAACACGAAAACCCGGCAGCAAACTTCGGGCAGGTTTATGTGGATGTGGATTTCCGCGGCCTGGATATAACCAAAATCCTTATGAAATACTGGCTTCGCGAATTTTCTGCAAGTCCTGTTTTGGGGGCTATGTGTACATGCAGTTATCCCAAAATATTTGCTCTCTATGAACCCTCAGGCTTCCACTATATATATTCGGGCAGCAGCCGCCTTTGCTGCTCCGGCTCGGAATCTCCTTATGATTTTAAAGATTTGACAGACTCCTATTACCAGCCGACTTCCTTACTACGGCTTATCCCTGGGACGATGGAATACAGGCATGAAATTGACTGCCTGTTGACTTTTACCAGTGAATTAAATTCCTGGGATCGTTCTCGCGTTTTCGCCGCCAGCGCGGTGACAAGTTTTCAGGACGCAGTCTTCAAGCAGGAAGACGGACGAGGAAGTCTTTATGTAGCTTTAGCAGACAATGGACATTGCATCGGCTGGAGTTTCTGTTTGAGTCCTCTACCTGACGTTTCCACGATTTTTATGGATTATGAACTTCATCCGGCTTATAAAAACTTTGCACGTCAATTAGTTAAAGATACTTGTAATAAATGGTTTGCAGATCATGATGGCAAGCTCTTTGCTTCCTGCATTAAAGATTCAGAAAAAATGGCGGTTTTATCTGATGCAGGATTTACGTTTAAAACTACGATGGAAACGTCCACGTCCCGCAAAACGGTAGTAATGGAAATCTAACGTTTAATTTTGCACGTTTTTCAAATAAGGGAAAAATATGGGCGCTTCAGGTTTTTTAATGGGTTGAAATTTTTCTAAGGTGTGCTGCTCAAACGAACCTTGGCATCATGTCAAGCTTTCCACAATAAAACAAAATTGGGGTATAAAGTTGGGGGGACCAATTTTTGCTCCACACTACATCTAGTGTTTGGTAATCT
>JBAXYW010000236.1:0-6885 GCA_041670605.1 Lentisphaeria bacterium | reverse complement strand
TACTTCAGGTCTTGCTTTGACAATGCTTCGATTGGAAACAAGTTATGCAAGTTGAGTTGAAAAGAAGCCTCTTTTTCCAGGCATTTAACTAAGACTTTGCCTTCCAAAAAGGCGGAATTGGCCGCCAAGGAATAAGTACGGGTGATTTGCATGCCGGCCAGATTGCCGGATTGAGCCAGGTAGCTGGCCTTGACTTCCAGTTTGTCGGGATTGCTATCAATCAATTCCAAGCTGTAGCGTCCGGTGATGGTTTCAATATTGTTAAAAAGAATATCCCGGATTTTTGCCAGGCCACTGAAAGTCAGGTCTTCCGTATCGCATAATTCTATTTGTTGCTTTTTGTCATATAGGCTACTGAGACGCCCCCCCCGCTCATTGATACTGATCTTTAATACTTCATTTTCTAAAACAACATCTGTTAATCGATTGTCCTGGAGGATTTTATTATAGGTCAATTTCTGACCGGATAGTAATAAGCTGAAACCCAAAAGACAGGCCATAAAAACTTGTTTGGACATTTTTTGCTCCTTAACCCAGAAAAGTCGTCAGATTTTTAACTTAGTTAGCTACTGCCAAGGCACCGCTCGCGACCCGGTAGCCGATTGTCCGAGTCATTCCTTCTTTTTTACAGTCTTGGCCGAAAGTGGCTGGACTAACCGCACCATTGACATGCCCATCCCAATAAGCAATGCTCAGCTTACCGCTATGGGCGGCGTAGGCCGTGCAGTAACTACCATTGTTATAACCATAATCACAACTGCCAGTATTAAATTGTATGACACGACCAGTAGAATTATAAACATTGCCATAAGCAGTGTCCAGAACAAAATAGAAAATCGAAGCATACTTAATTTTTCTGATCAGGATATTTTGGAATTTGTCGCCACTGGGTGGATAGACCCGTTCGTGGCAGTAATCCGGAGTGGCGTAAGGGTGAGCCATTCGGACGCCATAAGTATAATAGCGGTTAAACGGAAAGGCATTGGTTTGGTCATAACTGGGGCAGCGGGAAACCGGGCTGCCATATTTGAGGTAACCGCCATTATAGTACAGCGTCGTGGCCCAAGTCGGTTCATTGACGGTTTTGGGGTATCTGCTGTTGATCGCATTCGAGGTCCAGATATCGTCATTATCTTCGCAGTAGAACTGAATTGCCGTCAGCACCTGCTTTTTATTGTTGACACAGGTTATCGCTCTGGCTCTGTCGCGGGCCTTTCCCAAAGCCGGAAGTAGCATGCTGGCTAATATGGCAATAATGGCTATTACCACCAGCAATTCAATTAAGGTAAAGGGCTTATAAAACTTTTGGCTGGCTTGATGGGACGATAACTGGGGATAATTTGCACGAGGAATTGTTTGGCCATTCCAAGTCATAGACGAAGCAAATGACAAAAATTTCATCTGTATTTTCCTTTCCGGTTAATTAGGTCTTTTGGCTTGTTCATCTGCAAAAAACTTTATTGTTTTTTCTTTTTTCGAAGTTAAGCTTATCTTCTTCACGTTTGGCCTCCAGGTATCCGGCCTCCAGAACTTTCGGTTTGTGTTTCTGTCCGGAGCGGGTTTATTTTATGGAATGGATTCCGCTCTTACGCTTACTAGTTTTCGGTTTTTGTTTGTTTTTGTTGGATTTTCATGATCAGCATTGCTGCTTCTTCGCGCACTTGATCCGGCATTTTCGGGTCATGCCCGAAGTCGACCACGACTCGGCGGGCGGCCTCAGACAGAAAAGCTTCCGCTTCCGGATTGCCTTTGCTGAGCTGTCGCAATTTATCCAGGTATTTGATATCGGTCATTCCCTGTCGCAGAGCCATATAGCGAATGGAAGGCAAATATTCGTCAAAGAGTTTATAAACGATACCGCCGCCAGTGCACACCTTCCAATCGGAGGCGCCGCTGCCGCCATAAGTATCGGCGAAATGGAACATTTCATTGCCATTGAGCTGATGGTAATCACCAAACCAATTATTACGCCGATAGCGCCTCGCCAGGGAGGAACGCATACTGGTATCACAGGTATAATGCCGGATCCGAACGCCGCGTTGCTGCAGTTTTTTAATCAGCTGCAAGTGCTCAGCCTTTTTGAAATATCCATCTGACCATAAGGTCCATTCATCGGTCAAAGCAGCTAAACCTTCCATTTGTTGGGCTGACATAATATGAGCCCCCAGAGTCAAAGTCAAGCGCACTTTCGGGTCGGCGGCTTTGGCCAGCTGATGTGATTCCAGCAGTTCGGGGAACTTGTCTGGGTGTGGTTCATCCCAAGTTTCGATGACATAACGTTCCGGCCCCACTCCGAGCGAGTTCATATAAGCATTCAGGGCTTTGATCCATTGCGGCCAAAGTTGTTTTTTTAATTCCGGTTTTTTGCTCACACCATAGACTTGTTCAAAAGCATGATAAGCCGAAAAGCCAATGAAATAAGTCAGGGTTACGCCATATTTTTTGGCCCATTCTTCATGCTGGCGGACGGTTTTGTCAATTCCAAGCAGACCTTCGCTGACTTGGTCGGGAATGAGTTTACCGTCTTTGACCGGGAAACTGAACGACCAGGGCGAGAGTCCGATATTTCTGGTGCCGACTTGCAGCATCAGCTGAAAACATTGTTCATTATCGGCGTCCTGAAAGAATCCCATTGGCAGGCTGGGCTCCCGGTTCAAGACAAGATCACGCACTTCCAAAGTAAAGGGGATGTCCTGCATCGCCCCGGTATATTTTCTATTCCAGTAAGCGCCGTTGATAGTTTCCCATTTGGCTGGTTCACTGAGAGGAATGACCCGCAAGCGCCCTTGGTACTTGCCTGGGGCAACGCCGCTGGTATCAAAATCCAGCCAAATCAGCCCTGCTTCTTTGGGCAGTACCATCAAAGTACTAGCTTGATTCATTTTAGGCAAAGGATCCAAGCGCAGGCTGCCGGCATCCTGGTCACTATCCTTAAAACGGACTGCCTGGCGCATGACAAATTGATTTTTAGGAAAATTCAGCAATCCATATTCGCCATTATATTTGCCGCAAGTTTCCAGGATGACCTGATATTCGGCGGCCTGATCCGTAAGGTTAGCCAAGGCAATCGGCACACCTTTCAGTTCATTGATAGCGGCACTGATCGTAATCTCGGTCGCCGGCTGGAAAATTTCTTCAGGAATAAAAGGAATGGCAAAATTGCTGGTTGGCGACACCAGGGCTACCGAAAATTGGCGTTGAGCGACAGCGGCATATTTTTCATCTTGTTGTTTTTGCGCCAAACTTTGCAGGCTTAGGGCAAAGTCTTCGGCACTTTTAACTTGCAGCTCCGTTTTTCCAGTCAAGGCTTGTAGGGCAGCATTGAAGTCGACAAAAACCAGCTTGCCATAATTGTCAACTTCATGAAAAGATTCTTTTAATGGACTCCAAGTGGAAAGCTCTTTATTATGGCGGCGTTGCCGGGCAATATTAAACGGCAACATGGCACCGGGCGGGAAATTGCCGCTAGCCGACAAAAGGCGCAAAGGCAAGCGTAATTCGGCTTGCCAGAAACCCGGGCCTGAACTCGTTTTGCCTTCCCATGCTGCATAATCCAAAGGCAACTGGCTTTCGTTACCATAGCCCATGAAGCGACCGCCGCCGGCACTGATGACAAATTGGCTCAGATGGCGGTCATCAGATACTGCTCCAAAAAAGATTTCAACGACATCATCTTTCCAAATATTAGTATTATTTCCCGTTTCTTTGGCGCTGATCGTGTCGGGTTCTAGGCAACGAATGCCCAGATACAAGTTTTCCTGGTCAGAAAGCAATTTGAAACTGGTTTTGGCGCCAGCTGGTGTTGCTTGTCCCAATACTAGGAAGTCGCTGAATTCTGCTGCCTGTTGCCAGGCGGCTTCCTGGAGTTGGCCATCAATTTGCAGCTTCTCATCAAACGTTTCGGTTCGGGCGGCTTTCAGCAGGGGAATTTCTGCTTTACTTTGGATGTTGTCGCTTGCCGTCAAGCTGCGGGTTTCTTCGCTGATTTCCACATTATCAAAAAGAATGTAATCGCCAACTTTATATTTTAGCGGACCATGTTTGGAGCTTTCCCAGATTTGTAGGTTAAGAGCGGCTCTTTTGGCATCCGGTCGGGTGGTAAAGCTGCCCTTGTAGACCGTCCAGTCTTTTTGAACTTGGAAGCCACCCAAGCTGGAATTTATCGCTTTATAGTCTTTCCAAATATCATCGCCATGCCAGCAAACGGCACTGATGCTCGCCGAGCCGGCGACTTCTCCCCTGATTTCAATTGAGAACTGGTATTTGGTTTCAGGTTTGACTGGGAAACCCGGCAACTTACCATCAGCTCCGATCCATACTGAGGCGGCATGTTTTGTTTCGTCAGCACTTTCATAAACGCGGTCAATCTCCAGCTTGCCACAGCGATTCCAAGTTAACTCTTCAGTGAAAAGACTGAATTTGCCGCCGTTAGTACGAAACTCTGCAATGGAGGCATCTCCGTCAAAACTGCCATGACGCAACAAATTATTCGCGCCCAAGTAAGCACAACAAAACAACAAAACGATGCTGACAATAACTTTTTTCATGATTCTCTCTGGTCTAATTGGCATTGATCCCCGACTTATTACAGATACGAACAGAATCTTCTGCTTGGCTTGTACTAAATTCCACGGTTTAAAATAGCACAGAAGTAACATGCCCTCGAAAAAACTTAGTTCCCATTAATATTATAAGCATAAAGATAACATTTGTCAAGGGATAACAAGATAATTCTAATATTGATACAAAAAAAACTGTTCTATAATTGATAGTACAGAAACCGCTAATATATTAGAAGATGTTTCTGTTTTGCCATCAGATACCGGTTTTGCCTGCTTTGGCCTCTGACGATGGTAGTCTCTTGTTCATGTTTTTTTTACCCGAAAAGTTGGGGTTCCCAATGTTTGTTAAATATTGTAGCAAAAGCACGATCTTGGCACAGCGTTGGCGCCAAGAGTTGCTGGAACAGCGTTTATCGGCTGGCTCGCCAGTGTTATCAGTACGGGAATTTGCAACTCGATATCAAGTTGCCCCCGCTACTGCCGACCGGGTTTTCCGGATTCTGGCACAAGAAAATTATATTTACCGAATACCGAAAAGCGGAGCTTTTATCAAGAATGATCCAGTGCTTTTGCCGGAATTAGGTTTTGCCGGCCCTTCGCCGGCTCCAGATTCCAGCAGTGTTTTATATAATGAGGCTTTTCGTCAGTTTTGCCAATTATTGTCGCAGCAGCAAAGGTCGCTGCGCTTCATTGCTTATCATGAATTAATAACGCCAAAGCTGGCAGCAGAGAAATTAGCGGGTTTAGATGGTTTGCTGTTGGAAGGATGTTTTATTGATGCGACGACGTTGCCTGTTTTGCGACAGTTTACCGGTAAGATTGTGGTTGTGGGCTATGGACAAATCTTGGAAGAGTTGTCCTGCAGTCAGGTGGTTCCAGATTTTCGGAGTGGCTTGCTGGAATTGCAACAAACTTTCGATCTGCGCCATTATGAAAAATTTCTTCTGACCAGTGCCAGTCACCAAAACGCCTTGAACATGCAGACTCAAGTGTATAACTTCTTTACCGAAATCAATATTGCTCCGGAAAAAATCGAACTTCTGAAATTTACGACGGATGGCAGTCTCAGTGCCGAAAGCCAGGCACTTCAATATTTCAGTCAACATCAGCAAAATCTGGAAAAAACCCTGATTATCAGTCTCTCGGATTACTTTTCATTCGGCATCCGGGAGGCATTCCAGAATCAGCGACGAATGCCGGATATCTGCAGTATCGATAACCTGGAAGATTTCCTGCCAGCCTTGAAAAGTGAGAAAAAATATTTTACCACAATCGATAAAAGCATGCCCCGTATCTATTGCGAAGCAGCGGAACTGATCTTACGGATACTGAATAATAATGATGACCGGAAATATGTCATCAGAATACCAACGAAACTGGTGCCCAGACAAAGCATGCATTGCCCACACAGCGGTTCGATAAAATGAAAAACAACTTGATGTTGTTGCTTGTAAACTTCCTCTCATACTCCGATAAGACGGTGCATCTGGGCGAGGTCGCCAGCACTGCATAAGCACGGATCCGTTCTGAGGCGCATGACCAAAGAATCCAAAGCTCCTGATTTCACAACAGCTACCGAGAAAGAGAAATCCAAAACTTTCACAAAATTTTCCACGCTTTCATGGACGCTCCAATACTTTTTATGACAAGACAGGATTCTGCTTGAAAATTTACCTCGGAAAACCGTTTTTTCGTCGTCACACAAAAATCAGCTAATCCAATCAAACGAGAAGCGCCCTGCCCTATAGTAAACGCACACGCAAGCAATGCTTCACAAAGGAAGAAATAAAGGGGATGACCGATTGCGGGCGTTCCTGGCGACTTTTTCTCCAAGCCGGCCAATCCAGTTGAAAAGACGGGTTCAGGAATTATATTTAAAAAATGTTTTTAAGGAATCCTTCTTTGACCTTTATCTGTTTATTTAATCTGTATAAAACTGACAACCCGCTGTTGAAACGAAGTTTCCAGCCGGGTGTATGTATTTTTCCTTTCCTGATCTTATTTTCTTTATTGACTGTTTGTTCCTGCGTACTTCCAGGGCAAAATGCATGTCAATTTCCGCAATCCCATGCCATCGTCCAATCGGTCTTCAACCAGGGAACATCCGTCACAGATCAGGAACATAACTTTGCGCAGCTCTGGATTGATAAAAATGACCTTCAGGAAAATCAGCTTCGCAGGGTAGAGGAGAATAACTTCCTCTTCGCTCTGGAAACACCAGATTGGCCGATTTCCAAGGTCATTCTCGCAGACGCAAGACCCGCTCTCCCATTATTAAAAGAAATATGCTTTCACTGTCTCTCGATCCGTGCCGGACCGGACG
>JBAXYW010000235.1:0-6908 GCA_041670605.1 Lentisphaeria bacterium | reverse complement strand
TAGCGATGTTTTGCAATGTGCTTCCGGAACTGGTGATCGAAGAGCAGGATGTCAAACATTCCATCTATGAGGTGCCCTCCGAACTGGCTCGGCAGGAATTTGATTTGAAAGTGCTCGACAGCTTGGCTTTGCCGCGCCGGGAACCGCAACAGAGTGAATGGAATGAAATTCTGGAACGGGTTTTGCATCCGCAACGCAAATGCCGGATTGCCCTAGTTGGCAAGTATGTACATTGCCGCGACGCCTACAAAAGCGTTAATGAAGCTTTGGCGCATGCCGGAATTGCCTGGCGGGCAGAGGTCGAAATTGTACGTGTGGAAGCCGAAGAGCTGGAAACCTCGCTTGCTGCTTTGCAGGATGTCGATGGGATTCTGGTGCCAGGAGGCTTTGGCAGCCGCGGTGTTTCTGGCAAGTTGGCAGCCATCCGCTATGCCCGGGAAACGAATTTGCCGTTGCTGGGGATTTGTTTGGGGATGCAGTGCATGGTGATTGAATTTGCGCGCAATGTTCTGGGGTGGGGGGATGCGGACAGCCGGGAATTCAATGAACAGACTTCTCATCCGGTCATTGATCTGCTGCCGGACCAGATTGGGGTGATGCAAAAGGGTGGCACAATGCGCCTGGGTGCCTATCCTTGTCAGTTGGCGAAAAACAGTCTTGTCGCTGAATTGTATGGCCGACGCGAAATTTCCGAACGGCATCGTCACCGTTACGAATTCAACAATGAGTTCCGTTTGGCCTTTGAAAACGCTGGCTTGAGATTGTCGGGTAGTAGCCCGGATGGTCACTTGGTGGAAATGGTCGAACTGCCCGAACTGGATTTTTTTGTTGGTTGCCAGTTTCATCCGGAATTCAAATCACGCCCTGCATCGGCACACCCCTTGTTTGCAGGACTGATTCAACAGGCTCTTGCAAGATAAACACAGATAAACTGCAAAAAAAGAAAAGTTTTATTATGCCAAAAAGAACGGATATCAAAAAGATTTTGCTGATTGGCTCTGGGCCGATCGTTATCGGTCAGGGTTGTGAGTTCGATTATTCCGGGGTTCAGGCCTGCAAAGTCCTGAAAAAAGAGGGTTTTGAAGTGGTACTGGTCAACAGTAACCCGGCAACGATTATGACCGATCCGGAATTTGCCGACCGCACCTACATTGAACCACTGACCATTGACAGCTTGCATGAAATCATTCGCCGGGAGCGCCCGGATGCTTTGCTGCCGACCCTGGGTGGACAGACGGCTTTGAATTTGGCGATGGAACTCTTTGATAGCAAGCTGTTGAAGCGCTATCAGGTGGAAATGATTGGCGTCAGTGCTGAGGCGATTCGACGGGCGGAAGACCGCAATGAATTCAAAAAAGCCATGTTGCAACTCGGTCTTGACGTGGCCCGCTCGTCTTCGGTACATACGATCGAAGAAGCTCGTTCGGTGGCGGAGGTGATCGGTGGCTGGCCGCTGATTATCCGGGCGGGGTTCACTCTTGGCGGTACTGGTGGCGGCATTGCGCATAACGAAGAGGAATTTACCGACATCGTCACGCGTGGTTTGGCGGCCAGTCGGAATCAGGAAGTGTTGATTGAAGAGTCTTTTCTAGGGTGGAAAGAGTATGAACTGGAAGTGATTCGGGATCGCTGCAATACCTCAGTCATCGTTTGTTCGATCGAAAATTTCGACCCGATGGGGGTCCATACTGGGGATTCGATTACTGTCGCACCGATTCAGACACTGAGTGACCGGGAATATCAGGCCATGCGGGATGACAGCCTGCGGGTGATGGAGGCGATCGGCGTTGAAACCGGCGGGTCCAATGTGCAATGGGCGGTTAACCCCCGTGACGGACGCAGGGTCATCATTGAAATGAATCCCCGGGTTTCCCGTTCCAGTGCTCTGGCTTCCAAAGCGACAGGCTTTCCCATTGCGAAAATTGCCGCGTTGCTGGCCGTGGGATATACCTTGGATGAATTGAAAAATGACATTACGAAAATAACGCCGGCCTGTTTTGAACCCGCCCTCGATTATGTGGTCAGCAAAATTCCACGTTTCAACTTTGAGAAATTTCCAGCTGCGGATACGACCTTGAATACGCAGATGAAATCCGTTGGCGAGGCGATGGCTATCGGTCGCAATTTTCAACAGTCTCTGCAGAAAGCGCTGCGCTCTCTCGAAACCGGCCAGGATGGTTTTGGCGCCAGCCCGAAGGATGCCGGCTTTGAGGCGCTGACGGATGACGAGTTGAGTGCCGAATTGGCTCGCCCCAATGCGCAACGACTTTACCAGATTCATGCCGCTCTGAAACGCGGCTGGAGCGTGGAAAAAATTCAGGAACTCACCTGGATTGATCTTTTTTTCCTGCGTAAACTCGCCGAATTGGTGCAGTTTGAGGGCAGGATTTCTCTCGATAGGGAGGTGCTGCTGGAAGCGAAGGAGCGCGGCTATTCGGATCGCCAGATCGCCTTTCTGCTGCACAAGAGTGAAGGGGAAATTCGGACCGCCAGGAAGGCACTCGGCATCGTTCCGGTTTATGGTACGGTTGATACCTGTGCCGGAGAATTCACGGCACCGACGCCCTATTATTATTCGACTTATGGCGAATATGATGAGCCGGTACGAGATGCTGGAGGCAAAAAGAAAATTCTGATCTTGGGCGGCGGCCCCAACCGGATTGGGCAAGGCATCGAATTCGATTACTGCTGTGTCCATGCCGCATTTGCACTGCATGATGCCGGCTTTGAAACGATCATGCTCAACAGTAACCCGGAAACCGTTTCCACGGATTACGATACCAGTGACCGGCTCTATTTTGAACCCCTGACCCTGGAAGATGTCCTCAATGTCTATGAGCGTGAACAGTGCTACGGAGCGATCGTCCAGCTGGGCGGACAAACCCCACTGAACTTGGCGCAGGCTTTGAAAGCCAACGGCGTGAAGATCCTGGGTACCAGCCCCGATGATATTGATGCTGCCGAAGACCGCGAGATTTTTCAGAAGTTGGCCTCCAAATTGGGCATTCAGCAGCCGCCGAATGGAATTGCGAATAATCTCGAAAAAGCTTTACAGATTGCGGAAAGAATTGGCTATCCTCTGCTGGTTCGTCCTTCTTTTGTGCTTGGGGGCAGGGCGATGGTGATTGTGTACAAGGAAAAATATCTGCGTCAATATGTGGAAGAGGCCGTTGCGGTCAGTGAGGGGAAGCCGATCCTTCTGGATCATTTTCTCGAAGATGCGGTTGAACTGGATGTGGATTGTTTATCGGATGGCAAAAAGACAGTGGTGGGGGCAGTGATGGAGCATGTGGAGCTGGCAGGTATTCATTCCGGAGACTCTGCTTGTTCGATTCCGACCCGCAGTCTGAAACCTGAGGTACTGGCGCAAATCAAACAACATGCCTATGATCTGGCCAGAGAACTGCATGTGCAGGGCTTGATGAATATTCAGTTCGCCGTGCAGAATGATCAGGTTTATATTATTGAAGTGAACCCGCGCGCCTCCCGTACGGTTCCCTTCGTCAGTAAGGCCATCGGCGTCCCGCTAGCCAAGAAGGCTGCTCTTTGCATGGTGGGAAAAACACTTGAAGAAGTTGGATTTAGCAAGGAACGAGTCATTCCCTACACTTGTTTCAAGGAAGCAGTTTTCCCCTTTGTGAAGTTTCCCGGCGTGGATATTGTGTTGAGTCCGGAGATGAAGTCCACCGGGGAAGTTATGGCGCTGGATTTCAATGTCGGTAATGCCTACTTGAAAAGCCAGCAGGCCGCCGGCAATGTCATTCCCTGCAAAGGCGGCGTCTTCGTTTCATTGCGCGACGTGGACAAGCAAGCCGCATTGCCCCTGATCAAGGAATTGGTCGAATACGGTTTTGATCTTTATGCCACCCGGGGTACCGCTACGATGCTTTACAATCATGGCGTTCGCTGTCATGCAGTCTACCGGATCTGTCTGGGACGCCCGAATTTGCTCGACCTCTTGAAAGAAGGCAAAATCCAGTGGATCATCAATACCCCGTCGCAGGGAGCAGCATCGATGGTGGACGAAATCCGCATGCGCTCCGGTGCCGTGGCAGCGGGTTGTCCGATCACCACGACGCTCTCGGCCTTTACGGTGGCGATTGAGGGACTCAATACCGCCTTTGACCTGGGACGGATGACCGTCTGTAGCCTCCAGGAATATCATCGCCATCTCGTCAACTAAATCACTTTACCAAGATCGAAGGATACCATGTTCCAGAAGCATGAACGCATTGTTGTTTTTGATTTCGGCTCGCAGTACAGTCAGCTGATTGCCCGGCGGATTCGCGAATGCCATGTCTACAGTCAGGTTGTTTCATTTACGACGACAGCGGCGGAGCTGAAGGCGGATCCGCCGTCCGGCATTATTCTTTCCGGAGGGCCGGCCAGTGTCTATGCCGAGGGCGCTCCTCAGATTGATGCGGAAATCTTTTCGTTGGGGATCCCGGTGCTGGGCATCTGTTACGGAATGCAGCTTTTGATTCACACCCTGGGTGGACAGGTCGCCCCGGCACAATCCCGGGAATATGGGCGGGCGGAAATGCGCATCCGTCAGCCCGGAAAGCTGTTTGCCGGAGTGAAATCCAGCCTGAATGTCTGGATGAGCCACGGCGACAAAGTCCTGAAAAACCTGGATCATACGACCATTCTGGCGTCAACCGAGAATACTGAGAATGCCGCCATTGCACTGGCCGACCGGGAAATTTACGGCATCCAGTTTCATCCCGAAGTCGTCCATACCGAAAACGGCCTGCAAATTCTCCGTAATTTCTGTCGGAATATTTGTGCTTGCAAAGGCGATTGGAGCATGAGCACCTTTATTGCCGATACGGTGGAAAAAATCCGCAGCCGGGTAGGCAGTGAGCGGGTTATTCTTGGTCTTTCCGGCGGGGGGGATTCCTCCGTTGCCGCGGCCTTGATCCATCAGGCCATCGGCGCACAATTGAACTGCATTTTTGTCAATAACGGGATGCTGCGCAAGGATGAGCCTGAATATGTCGAGCAACTCTTTGGTGAAAATTTTCAGATGAAGCTTTACAGCATTAATGCCAGTGAGCGTTTTCTCGAGAAGCTGGCTGGAGTGGACGATCCCGAGCAGAAGCGCAAGATCATTGGGCGGGAATTTATTGAAGTATTTGCCAGCACTGCTCGTTCTATTGGAGAAGTCCGATTTTTAGCGCAGGGCACGACGTATCCGGATGTAATCGAGAGTATTTCCATCAATGGGAATCCCTCTGCGGTCATCAAGAGTCATCATAATGTCGGCGGGCTGCCGGCGGATCTCAAATTCGAGTTGCTGGAGCCGCTAGCCTGTCTGTTCAAAGATGAAGTCCGGGAGGTCGGACGGCAGCTGGGTTTGCCGGAAAATGTGCTGATGCGGCAGCCTTTCCCTGGGCCTGGGCTGGCGGTGCGACACCTCGGCTCAATCACCCGCGAAACCCTGGCAATCCTGCGAGAAGCAGATGCCATCTTCACTGCCGAAATTTTCACTGCCGGCCTGTATGAGAAAATCTGGCAGGCATTCGCCATCTTCATTCCAATGCGTACGGTTGGTGTCATGGGCGATCTGCGCACCTACGAGTATATCATTGCTTTGCGCGCCGTGGAAAGCCAGGATGGCATGACTGCAGATTGGGTGAATCTCCCGCACCCCCTGTTGCAACGCATCGCCAACCGCATCATCAATGAAGTGAGAGGCGTCAACCGTGTCGTTTATGACATCACCAGCAAACCCCCAGCCACCATCGAATGGGAGTAAAACAGAGAGCGGACGCGGGTGCCTGCTTTCTCAGTGGTCGCTTGCGACCGCCATACGACCGATTAGGGAAACAAAATGTTAGCAATATTAGATTATGGTGCCGGCAATCTGACAAGTGTCAGGCTGGCTTTTGAACGCCTTGGAGCAGCGGTTGTGGTTGCTGAGACGGCTGCGGAAGCGGACAGGGCGGATCGCCTGGTGTTTCCGGGGGTCGGTTCCGCTGCCAGCGGGATGCAGGGCATCCGCGCCCGTGGTTTTGACGGCTTGTTACGGCGGGCCGCTACACAGCAACGGCCCATTTTGGGAATCTGTCTCGGCATGCAGCTGCTTCTTGATCGCAGTGCCGAGGACGGTGACCAGGAAGCTCTTGGCCTGATACCCGGCCAAGTCGTGCCTTTTCAATTTCCTGCACAGCAACGCATCAAGATTCCTCAGATGGGCTGGAATTCGGTGTGTTTTACCAGCCCTCATCCGGTCTGGCAGGGACTCGATTCCGGCGAAGCATTTTATTTTGTGCATTCCTATTATGCGGTTCCGGCGCAAGCCGGCCTGACCTGCGGACAAAGCGACTATGCCGGCTTGGAGTTCACCTCCGCAGTCGCTCTTTCGTCCATTTTCGCAACCCAGTTTCATCCGGAACGCTCCGGAGATTGTGGTTTACAGCTGTTGAAAAATTTTCTGAACTGGGATGGTATTTTGGCATGTTAATGAAGCGACTTATCGTTTGTTTGGATGTCCGTAATGGGCGGGTGACCAAAGGCGTTCGTTTTGCCGGTAACGTGGATGTCGGTGATCCGGTCATCATGGCGGAGGAATATTGTCGCCAGGGAGCCGATGAACTGGTCTTTTATGATATTACCGCCTCCGCCGAAAACCGTCCGATTGACATCCAGATGGTTGAAGCAGTGGCTTGCCGGGTCTTTATCCCGTTTTGTGTGGGTGGGGGCCTGCGCAATGTCGAGGATATGCGCATGGCCTTGCGAGCCGGCGCGGACAAGGTCTCGGTCAATTCGCTGGCTGTGGATCATCCGGAAATCCTGAGCACCGGAGCCAGGGCTTTTGGCCGCCAGTGTATTGTTCTCGGGCTGGATGCCCGCCGAATCGGCGTCTCCGAAGATTTTCCATCAGGGTATCAGGTGGTGACCCGTGG
>JBAXYW010000234.1:0-6943 GCA_041670605.1 Lentisphaeria bacterium | reverse complement strand
GAACTCCGCCCCGTATAAGCAGCGCATGACCCGCAGGCTCCAGGCGTCCTGCAGCATTGGTTTTATCGGGGTGGCCTGCCAAGCAAATTCGTAAAGCAAACGCTGCTGTTCTTCCAATAACACTGGTTGATCGATGAAATTCGCATGAAAGCTGGTAGTTCCATCGGTTTGCTGGATCCGGATGGCCCGCTGCCGATCGGAGTTCCGCCAATATTGATCACTTTCGGCCTGCCAGGTCAGACCGATCTCGTCCCCACCCAGCCAGATACTGGGGGAAAAAAGGAAATCCAGATCCCCCTTGATGCTGTCCCAATAACTCTCGGACATGCTTTTGGCACGATTTTGCGGATAGACGAAGCTGGCGGCGCAGTATTCCTGCCGTTGCAACGGTACGGACAACGCTAAATGGTCAAGCGACAAGCGGACTTTCGCTTGTAATTCACAGTGGTAGCGCAGATAACCATCATATTCTAACGAGGCGGTGAAAACGCCGCGCAAGGAGATGTTTTCCCAGGTCTGCTGCAATTTCAACACCGTAGCATCGGCTGCCAACTCATACTGCAGGGGTCCGGCCTGCCAAGCCAGGGTTTCCGAAGCGGTTTTTCCCTGCAGAAGCATCGGAGCCTGCAAAAGTTCCTGCTGTTGGGACCGGATCTGTTCCGGAAAAATAGAGTCATTGAAAACATAGCTACGGCCATACAGGTCTGCCTGTAGTTTTCCACCGGAATGTTGTAATTTTATCGGAGTCCAGGGTTGCGGCACTCCGTGCAGCAACCCGACATCGCAGTGAATCCATTCCGGTTTTTCAACAAGACAATGGTTTTCCGCCCGGAACCCACCCGATTCCGCCGTCACCGTCAATTCCCTTCCGGCCAGATTGGTCAGCTCCAGCTCCGCCCGGGCAACCATCCGTAAGGAATCATTTCCCGATCCATTTTCCGGACGACTCCGTAGGATCGTCAACACCTTATCTTTTTCTTTTACGGTAAAAACGACGTTCTGATCAATGTTCTGATTCTTCAAGCTGTACAATAGCTGCAATTTATTCTTGTACCAATCCGTCCGCAACTGTACTTCGCTTTCCGGGGCGGGAATCCCTGCCTGACGGCTGGTCAGCCGGGCAATTTCTAACGGGCCAAGCGCTCTTTTATACAACCGGACTTCAGCGATGTCGACCGGTGCCCAATTTCCATTCAAAGGGCCTTTGACGGCTTTTGGCGGCATCCCGCCGATAAATTTACTACCCAGGCGGTACACGCCGGGCACCGGCATATTCCCGTCCTGCAACAAAGCCCCGTTTTTATACATCCGGAAACGGGGAAACTCGAAAACCAAGACAATATACGACCATTCCTGGTTGATTAACTCCCGGTTTGCTGCGATAATTGACGAGGAGCCTTCCGAACGGTTGCTGTAACGAGCCAGCAAGGTATGATAAAAAACCCAGCCGAACATCAAATTGCCAACATTGGGATATTCCCCAATAATCAGCGACTGCAAAGCATTAGCGCCATCCTCCAGTTCCCGATGCCGGCGGATATGAAAAACAAGGCTCATATCACCGGAAAGACGCAGCGCTTCCGGATTGCCCAAGTCCAGCGAAGAGCTCCGGCCATCGAAGCGCAAAGCACCGGGATTGCCATTCGCCGCCGGCAGGTACTCCGCCTGATCTATCGTGCCATGGTTAGCATATCCGCTCAGATCCAGAGCCTTTACCCCAGGATCACGGTCAAAAAGATAATGCAACACTAATGATGAATCTGCGGAATCCGCACCTGCCTGACCTGGAAATCCCAAGAGCACCCCCAGAACAACGGCCAAAAAAATAATATTTCCGCCCCTTTTCATCCAATTTGCCTTTTCCATATCCTCCCCAAATCAAAAAAAAAGATCAATACATACCAAGAGGCTGTCGTCAGGGTACTAATCCACTCTCGCCATGATAGCTGATGCGGAATTTGGTTCCATTTCCTTTGAAAAAACTGGAGTCGGCGGCGAAGGCGCTAAAATCCGCCCGCAAAACATTGGCCCGACTTTCATGGCGGGCACGAATCTGATTCGACCCGGCATCGATCATGGCTTGCGGGCGCTGATTCGTAATATTCAAGCTGTCAACCAATAAATAATACTTGACCGGCTCCGGGATTTTCCGGATAATGATATATCGCGTGCCAGGTCCATTGGAAATAGGAGTATTGCCGGTAACAAACTGGCCAATGATCGCATTCGTCGAATATAAATAAAAATTCGGCATGCCGTAACATTCCTCCCAAGGCTTAGTATGCTTCGGCGGCTGCAACGGACACTGAATCAACTTCGGAATATACGGGAGATAATTTAACTCCATCATCAATAAACGAGCCCAGGTATTCACACCATTTTCACTGATATACCGTGGACAAAAGCCCTCATAATCATCCGCATACAACACGATGCCCAAACCCAACTGCTTTAAATTGGCAATACAAGTCATCGATTGAGCACGAAAACGTGCCTTCTGCAAAGCCGGCAGCAACATGGAAGCCAATATCGCTATGATAGCTATCACGACTAATAACTCAATTAAAGTAAAAAATTGACGCTTTTGCTTCATCGGACGGCTCCTTTGCTTTGAATTCCTTGAGTCGCTTGTAAAAATTCCCCAAAAATGTTTCAATACCAACCTGACATTCGATCGCTCACAATTAAATTATAATAGCAATTTGATAAAAAGTCAAGCATATTTTATAAAATATTTGCCGAAATGGTGTTTTTTTTGGCAAACCTGTTTTATATTAAAGGAGATTTGCTGCCGGCATCGCAGAGATCTCCCAGGAAGTGTTTGTCAATCCTTTTGTTTTGCCTTTCAAGCTGACGTTGAGCTTTTATATATAGTTGCATCTTTGAATTTTGGGATTCTTGAAAATGGTGTTATTTTTAGATCAAAGGCAAAAAGAAACAAGGGAGTCATGCGATGAAACAAGAGCGAAATGTTCAGCATCGTGGAGAGATGGGCTTGCGTCACAACGGGGGATGGTTGATCTTAAGTCTCGGGGTGATTGCCGCGATATTGTTACCGGAAACTGGCGCCAGGGCGGCAGAAGCGGACAAAGGGTTAGTGGTTTATTATACCTTTGCGGAGGATGCTGGGAATGAGTGCAAAGATCTTGGTTTCCATGGGAATTTCGGCAAGGTTCGCAACGCCGAATATCTTACGGAATGCAATGGACGGCAAGGCGTCTTGCGCTTGAATGGAAAGGATTCCCTGATCGGGCTCGGCAATTCGCCATCCTTGAACTTTGCCGGGGATTTAAGCTTTGAGATGTGGATGCGCGGCAATGATCTGGAACCGAAACTGTCCGGGACTTTTTTATTCTGGGGCAATGCCTTCAAGTTTTTCTGTCATCCAATTCCGTTGATAGAATATTTTGATGGTGTCAACAAACTACGTACCAGCTTGAATCAAGTGGGTCAACTGGTTGCGGATGAATGGGTTCATGTTGCGGTGGTGGTAGAGTATCCGCGTATTCGTGTTTATGTTAACGGCGTCCTGAAGCAGGATGTCTACATGCCGTTCGAGGCGCTTGCCGATATGGGAGGCGCCAAAAGTATCGGTTCAAAATGTCCGATTGACTTGGACGAAGTCCGCATTTACCGCCGGGCTTTAGCGGCAGAAGAAGTGGCTGCCCACGCCAGAGGTTCAGAGCTCACAACGGACGATGCCGCTGAACTGGCGATCGAACCGAACTGGTATGAAAATGTCCTGGCCTTGCGAGTCACCGGCAAAGGTGAAAAATACCGCAGCCTGCAAGCCAGTCTGAAACTGCTCCAGGGCAATACCACCAGAGCAACAACCCAGCCTGTCTCTCTTCAGGAATCAGCCATCGGATCGGGTCGCTATGTCGGCACTGCCGTGATGACGCTAACCAAACTCGAAAATCAGAATTTTGACGTTGTCGCGGAAATATTTGATTCGGAAGGAAAATGTACCAAGACCCTTTCCCGTCATACCTTCCTGAAGAAACCAGATTGGATCCATAACAAAGAAGGATATTCCGATAAAGTACTGCCGCCTTGGACGCCGATACAAGCTACCATCCATGACCAAGGAACGGTCCATATGGGGGTATGGGGACGCGAGTATGTTTTCCCAAACGATTTATTCATGAACAAGATTTTTACCAGGGGAAAGGAAATCCTGGCAGCAGCGATTTCGCTGCAGGGAAAAGCGGATGGCATCCCTCTGGCGTTAATCCCGGATTCCGTCAAACTTCTGAACGCTTCGGACACCGAAGCAACCCTGCAACAAACGGCGGTCGGCAAGACTATATCGATCCGCGTTGACACCAAGCTGGAATACGACGGCTATATGATCTTCGACTGTAAAGTCAGGGCCATACAGGACACAACCCTGGAATCCCTGGTGCTGGATATTCCTCTTCGCTCACAGCACGCCACCCTCTGTTTTGGCGCCAATGTCTACCCGCAAAAGGAAAATCCACGCATCCCCTTAAGTGTGTTACATATGGGGGCGATCAAAGGAGATCTGGCCTTCCGTTTCAGCCCAAATGTCTGGATTGGAGACGAAGAACTCGGACTGACGTGGCAAGCAGAATCAAATGAGTTCTGGCGCTACTCTGATCCCCAGAAAGCGATGGAAGTTCTGCCGCACGGCGATGTTACTTCCCTACGGGCGAACTGGATCAATGTTCCGGTAAAACTCGCCAGGGATCAGGAACTGCGATATCGCTTTGCACTCCAGGCAACGCCGGTGAAACCCCTGTTGCGCGATGCTTGGGACTTGCGGGTCCTGCGCAGTGATCCGTTCGGAGGGGACAATGCGGACAGTCCGGATTTTCACCTGGCGGAACGCTGGATTGATCTTGATCATCCGAAAAAAGATTCCATTTACAGTGTAGTCGTGCCTGAGCTGAACCGGACGGAACCCGGCCCGGGACGCATGCCAGCCCTTGAATATTATGCCAAATCCGGAATGCGGCATCTTTTTATCCGAGCCATCGACAATTGGCCGTGGCCGACCCTGTTGAACCGGGACAATGCCCGCCAGCTACATCAGGTCGTTGACACTGCCCATGCGCTTGGGCTCAAAGTTTATTCCTACCTGATCCACGAACGCATGCCGACCAACGTTCCGGAATATGATCTTTATGGACGCCATATGTCAAACCTGCCATTCAAGCCCTATGAGACCTGCGTCGGTTTCTGTAGCAACAGCCAGGCCTTTCAAGATGCTGTCATCAACAGTCTGGCCAGGCGCCTGGATGAATACGGCGAAGACGGCATTTATCTTGATGGCACCGGAGTGCACATGAAAAGCTGCCAGAATCTGGAACATGGCTGCGGCTACCTGCCCCAGCCCGGCGCCACCAGTGTCAACGGAACCGTAGCCTTCGATCAGACAGAGCGGGGTTCCGATACCACGGCAAAAGTCTATCCCACCTACCCGGTCTTCCGGGAACGCGAATTATTGAAAAGGATCTATACGGTTGTGAAACAGCGGCGTCCGGACGGTATCATCGACATTCATTCCTGGTATCTGAACTCCGGCGGCCTGGCTTATGGTGATCTTTTATGGACGGGGGAACAATGGTGGCATTTGCGTGGAAAGGGAGTAAAATACATTTCGGAGGAGCTCCCACTGGACGTTTTCCGCACAATGTTCATGGGCTACCAGATCGGTATTGCCGCCGATGCCCTGCCCTATCGCCTGATCGGCGCCGAACAAAAAAACCGTCAGATGGCAGCGATTTCGTTACTGCATGACATTCCCATCCGCACCCGGGTACAGGATACCGAATATTACGATCTGATGGTAAAACTCTTCCAGTTGCGGAGCGAGTTCGGCATCAAACAAGCGCGAAAACTGTTCTACTGGAACAATCAAGATTATGTCCGTGTGACCCCGGAAAAATGTTACGCGACATTGTTCCAGCATCCGGAAAACGGCGTTTTGGCCTTTGTCTCGAACCTGACCCGTGAGCAGCAAACCGTTGCAGTGCAGCTCAACCTGGCTCCACTGAGTCTTGTAACAGAGCCGCTGCAGGCCATCGACCCGCTGACCGGCCATTCGCTTGACATCAGCAATGACGGCAAAATTTCCCTGACGCTGTTATCGGAAGACTGGATGTACCTTTGGATACGAAAGAAATAAACCCCTTAGGATAGGCGAAAAAACATGAAAAAAAATCAATCCAATCTCTTTTCCGGGAAACGTGTGGTTAACGCGTCCAGGGTGCTTTCACTGGTTCTGTTTTCTCTGTTCCTTTGCGTCCGGATTCAGGCTGCCGTGTTCCCGGAAGACGGAAATATCATTGTCAATCCTGGATTTGAGACGAGCGATGCGTTGATCTGGGAAGGGACCAGTGCCCAAGTCGAGCTTTCCTCGGAGCAGGCCCACAGTGGGAAATGGAGTCTTCATATCAAAGACAACAGCAGCAGTGCCCCCGGATATGCCAACAGCATTCCGGTTCCGGTTTCCCTGCAGGGCGGCGGCAGATTTTATGCGGAAGCATGGATAAAAATTGATGCCTCCGCAAACAGCCGGACCGGATACGGAATGGCAGCCGTCGATATCCTTTTTTACAGCAATGACAAAAAAATCCTGGTCTCGCAACCGATTGGGCGAGTGACCTCCAGCCGAGGCTGGTTTCGGGTCAGCAACCTGGTGACTCTGCCGTACGAAGCTGCAAACATCGGTTTCCGGGTCACCCCGGCATCTCAGCTGCCGGAGTTGTTGGGCAATGTTTTTGCGGATGACTTTTATCTGGCTCCGTTGCCGGTGGCCGAACCACTCGGGCGCGTGAAGCTGCCCGCCACCCCGGAACCACCGCCCAAAGCAGTTCCCTATCAAGCGGTCACCCGACCGGAAGACGGCTGCCATCTGGCACTCAGCATCGAAAAGCTCTCAAAGGGCTTTTCGCCGGAACGCCCGTTTGTCATCTGG
>JBAXYW010000233.1:0-6990 GCA_041670605.1 Lentisphaeria bacterium | reverse complement strand
TGGCATTGGTGTCCAGCATGCGGCCAATCAGAAATTCCATCGACAGATAATAGACCCGGCGGGTTTTGGCCAGATGATACGCATCCTGCGTTTCAATCCAGCGTTGCACCAGCTGATCGCGCAATGCCAGAGAGAAACTAAGGTATCGTTCCCGATCACTTTGCTTGAGTTGGCTGGCTGCCAGGGTGAAGTGCAGGTGCCGGAGAAAGCCCTGACGCAATTTTTCGGCAGTTATGGCGGAGGTGGGGCTGTTTTCCATTGTTTCTTGATTTTTGGGGGAGGGCATTACAGAACTCCGAATTCAGGGGGGACGATGGCCATTCAGACGACCAAGCAGGGTTCGAGCTTATGCACCTGAACCGGCAGAGCATGCCGCAGTTCGATGGATTGGATTGCCAGCAGTGCCAGATAGACGGCTGTCCAGCCAGCCAGTTCATCGCAGGGCGACGGCGTATCGTTGCGAATGGCTTCGACAAAGGTATCGAGCATATTGCGGTGTCCTTTGTCAACCAGTAACGGTGCGGGGGCGAATTTGAGGTTGTTGCAATTCCGTCGTTGGGCTTCTGCTTTGGCCAAGTATCCATCCAGGCCGCCTTGGTTGCCGATATCGGGATGTCCATCAAATTGCAAAGGGAAGATTTCGTCTTTGGCATCCGGGATGCCATAATATTTATTTTCCACGAAGAAGTTATTGCAGAAGAGGGCGCCATTGCTGGTGATCTGGTACATTTCCTTGGGGAAATCGAAGCTGCCGCAGCAGCTGAAAATGATACTGGCACTGTCGCCTTTTTCGAATTTCAGGTTGATGCCATGGCTGAGCCGAGGGGAGCCCCAGGCCAGGATTTCGACTGGGCGTTGCGAAGCAAAGAACCAGCAGGCCAGATCGAGCCAATGTGTTGTTTCCCCCAGGATTTCGCCTCCTCCATGGAAAGGATCCAGGTGGATCGTTCGATACGAACTGCTTTCATCCTGGATATTCATCAGAAAATGGGTGACTTTTTCTTCGGCGAGTTGTGGTCGTTCCTTTTCAATATAGCGCCATGGCTGATGTTTGGGCGAACGGCATTGTGCCTGCCAAGCTTTTTGCAGGGCATGCATCGAGGGCGACATGCGGCGGTTCATGTCAACACAGAGCTTGACTTTGTGTTTGCGTACGGCTCGAATGATGGCTAATGCCTCATTTTCCAACAAAGCCATCGGTTTTTCGCAGAAAATATGTTTTCCTCGGGCAGCCGCGGCTTCAATAATCGGCAGATGGGCTTCATGGCTGGTACTGATTTTGATCAGATCGACTTCTGGATCATCAAGGATCTCTTCCAGATGAGATGTCGCCTTTGGGACATTGAATTTTTCCGCAGTGGCTTGGGCTCTTTCCAGGGAAAGATCGCAGCAGTATTTTGTCACGCAATGGGGATTGGCGGCAAGATTCAGAAAATCTTGAGACCAGGCGAAAGCGCCACAGCCAATGACGCCGGCAACCAGTTTATTGTTACGCATAATGTCCTCTTGATCAACGTTAGTGGGTTGTGAGCAGTAGGAAAAACTGCTAAATCAAATGTGTTTTGCGGCTTCGAAAAGTTGTTTCAGGTGTTTGCTTCCCAGCCGGCTTTCAGCGTAGACTTTACTGATGTTTTCCGTGCCGGAGGGACGGATGGCAAACCAGCCGTCCGCAGTGACGATTTTCAGGCCGCCGATTGGGGCGTTGTTGCCGGGAGCTCGGGTGAGTTTTGCCAGTACCGGGGAGCCGGCAATTTGTTTTAATTGCAGGGAATCCGGTGTTAGCCGAGCCAGCTTGGCTTTCTGTTCCGGGGTGGCCGGGCTGTCCTGCCGCCCGTAGAAGAAAGAGCCGAATTCGTTTTCGAGGTTTTGATAGTGCTGGCCGGGATCTTTGCCAGTGACGGCGGTGATTTCAGCGGCCAGCAGTGCTAGGATGATGCCATCCTTATCCGTGCTCCAGAGAGTTCCATCTTTGCACAGAAATGTCGCACCGGCGCTTTCTTCGCCGGCAAAGGCCAGTTCGCCGGAGGCAAGACCGTCTACAAACCATTTGAATCCGACGGGGACTTCCAGCAGTTTCCGCTGCGAACGGGCGGTTACTAAGTCCAGCATCGAACTGCTGACAATCGTTTTGCCAACGGCGGCCTGGATGGGCCAATCCGGGCGATGCTGAAAGAGGTAGTCGATGGCGGCAGCAAGGTAATGGTTTGGATTCAGCAAGCCGCAGCTGGGTGTAACGATGCCGTGCCGGTCAAAGTCAGGGTCATTGCCAAAGGCGATGTCAAAGGAGTTTTTCAGTTTGATCAGGCCGGCCATGGCTTTCGGCGATGAGCAGTCCATACGGATTTTGCCGTCATGGTCTACCGGCATGAAGCGGAAGGTGGGATCCGGATTGCCATTGAAGAGTGTCAAATTTAGACCATATTTTTCAGCAATGGGAATCCAGTAGCCCAAGCCGGCGCCGCCCAAGGCATCCGCAGCGATACTCAAGCCGCTACCCCGGATGGCGTCCAAGTTCAGAATGTTTTGTAAATCCCGCACATAGGGGGTGCGGTAATCAAAAGGCTTGAGAAAACCGGAGGCCAAGGCGTTCGCATAGGTCAGGCGTTTGATTCCCGAGTTTTTGGCGCGTAGCAGGCGGTTGGCTTCGTCGGCGATCCAACAGGTAGTTTCGGAATCTGCTGGCCCTCCGTGTGGCATATTGTATTTGATGCCGCCATCCTCCGGCGGATTGTGAGATGGCGTAACGATGATGCCGTCGGCAAGGCCTGTTTTCCGATTCTGGTTATAGGTGATGATGGCATGCGAAACGGACGGAGTGGGCGTATAGGCATGCTGGTCAGCGTACAAGGTGGGCATCTCGTTGGCGGCGAGAACTTCGCAGCAACTGAGCTGAGCTGGCTCGGACAAAGCATGCGTATCCATGCCCAAAAACAGCGGGCCGTTAATGCCGTTTTTTTTGCGATAATTACAGATGGCTTGGGTGATGGCCAGGATATGATCTTCGTTGAAGGTCAGGTGCAGTGAGCTGCCGCGATGGCCGGAGGTGCCAAAAGATACCTGCTGTCCGAGTTTGTTCGGATCGGGTTTTCCTGTATAATATTCGGCAATCAGCCTGGAAATATTTACCAGCATTCCAACAGGCATTTTTTTACCAGCGAGTTCATGGGACATGGTCAAACAATTCCTGAAAATCGGGAAAAAGTAAGTTATAAAATGAATGTACCTAATATAGTCGTTAGAATGGAAAATAAAATAAACAGACGGTAATTGCTTGAAAACGCAGGGGAAGGTGGTAATCACTCACTCCCCCAGTTTCTTTTGGGGGAACACTGCTCGCGCGCACGTCCAAATTTAGGGTAGGAGGTCCCCCGGTTGGGTGGGCTGGCTGATTTCTGCGTGACGACAAAAAAATAGCTTTCCGGGGTGAATTTTCAAGCAAAGTCATACATTATCATAAAAAGTCATGGAGCCTCCATGAATGCATAGAAATTCCTAAAAAGCTTGAGAATTTCTATGAGTTCGACCCTCATTTCCGGCCAAGTTTAATCCTGAAAAAAGCAGTTGCAGCTGGAAAAACACTTAACTCGTTTATCATTAATAATATGTAAAAGTTCAGAAAGATCTATTTTCGACCGTTTTACACAGAGATGGAGAGATTTTTCCGTAGTTATTATCAACGCGTGAAAAGTTCAGGTCTATAACGCCTATCCGTCGATGAACCTATATGGAGTGCGGGAGCAAAGCTCCCGCTTTCAGTGCGCCATCCTGCTGGCGCACTATAACGCCTATCCGTCGACGAACCTATTAAGCATCGTTATGCGCCTTTGGCGCATGACGATCTAGCAGCTTCCGAATTGGCGCCAGCCTATCGTTTAGCTTGTGAGCGTCAGTCTACCGCAAATCTTAATCAGGATTTCGTAGAGAAAAATCTGCTTCTTCTTTTTCTTCGAAAACGGAGCCAGAGCTTGTCAAAAATGGCACCGATTTTGATTATCATTCACAAGAGGTCCTGATTCCGTATGCTCAAAACAAAATTCAAAAAAAAAGGTTTGTGGAAACAGATTCTCTCACAAACCCTTTTTCCCTGAGGTCAGGAAGTCCGAAATTGAAGTACTTGGAGGAGGGATCATTACGAAGAAGTGTTTTGCCACTTTTTTTTTGCAAGGATGAAAGGGACGGATTTTCTTTTATTGTGTATTTTTTTGGGCTTGCTGGCGGTTCAGGATCGCGCTGATGTTTTTCATTGTCTGAGCGGCTTCCGCTTTCGGGATATTCCAGCTTTCGAAATTGAGCCGCAATTTGTTTTCATTGCCGGAGGGGCGCACGACAAACCACCAGCCGGACTTTGCGTTTGGGCTTTGCTGGATAATTTTCAGATCCGGGAAATCCAAGGTTTCCGGGCGATACTCATTTTTCAGGTCAAAGACCCGGAACAGGCCGAGTTTCTGATCAAGCGCAATGCCTTGCCGGCAGACGCCCGGAAGTGCGCCGAACTGCTGCTCGAGTTCCCGCAGAGTGGCCAGGACGACCGCCTGATTGGGAAGAATATAGTTGATTTCGCCGCTCCAGCGATACGTTTTCCGCCAGTCCGCCAGGATGTCCGGCAGCCCGATTTTTTTGCTTTTCAGGTTGCGGACTTCGGCCAGCAGCAGAAGAGCGGTCATAAAACCGCTGTCGACGGAAAAGAATTCTGGATAGAAATAATGTCCGGAGTGTTCGCCGGCGAACAGAACCTGATCCCGGTATTTCGGATGCCGCATCAGCTGTTTGATTTGGCCATGTCCGACCGGGGTGTCGACGAGCTCCAGTTCGGATGGATTTTGCCCGAACAACGTGTGTAATAGCTGGCTGCAGCAGAGGTTCCGCATCAGAACCGGATGAGCAATCGAGTGTTGAGCCAGTTTACGGCGGGCAACCAGAGCATATACCTGAGAGGGGATAATTTCCTGCCCCTGGCTGTCGACAAAACCCGCCCGGTCGGCGTCACCATCAAAAATAATGCCAAGATCGGCACGATGGCGGCAAACGGCCTTTGCCAAACGCTCAATCTGTGTTCTCATCAAGGGATTCGGCACCCCGAGCGGAAAGTCTCCATCGGGCTCCGGATTGAGAAAGAGGATTCGGTACCCCATTGTCTTGAGGCGTTCTGCCAATGGTGCAAAGGCGACGGCACCGACTCCATTGCCGGCATCGATGACCGCCTTGACCAACGGACGCTGTGAGGTTTTTTGGGAAAACTCGGATTGGGACAGCAAATACTCCGCAAATTCATCTCCAATCGGATAGACTGTGGGTGGATTGAGTTTTTGCCGGAGAGAATTTTTCAGGCAGGCGAGGTCTTCGCTGTTGAAGGGGCTGCCGCCGGCATGGATGAATTTCATGCCGTTGAATTCTTTCGGATTATGGGAAGCAGTGATCATGACACCAGCGGCATAGCGTTCGGGATATTTTCCGCAGGCGTAATATAGCTGTTCGGAGGAAACCAGACCGAGGAACGTCGTTTTACCCCCTCGCATGCCGAAGCTGCGCAGGAGCGCCAGACTGAGCGCATAGGAGCCCTTGCGGGCATCATGTCCAAGCACCAGCGTCAGGGGCAGGCCGCGGGCTTCCAGCAGTTCGTAGACGGCTTCCCCAAGCAGGAAGGCGAGTTCACTGTTCAAAATTTCTGGCCACAGACCGCGGATATCATCCCGCTTGAAAATCTGATCCAGATCGTCGACAGAAAGACTTACAGGAGTTGACATGGCAGAACCGATTCATGGGTTGAAGGAGAGAAAACCGAGTAAAGAATGTATGATCACTGCAGGTCTTTGTCAAGCCCGAAATCAGTAATTGGGTGTTTTGCCTGAAGCTGGCATTTTTTTCCCGGGTTTCGGGGGCAACAGTGTTTTTGTGGCCGTTCTTGCATGGTATGTTGATTTGAGGTCGAGTCTTTTTTCATGTGTCTCAAAATGGGGGAGTGCTATGAAGCGCTGGCGCCTGACGGATTAGTCTGGAAACGGGGAGAATCCGGAGCTGGAAGCTCCGGCCACTTTCTGGGGAGAATCCGGAGCTGGAAGCTCCGGCCACTTTCTGGGGAGAATCCGGGAGCTGGAAAGCGAGCCAGCTGTTGTTCTGCTGGCGGTCGCTTGCGACCGCCGTTTTAAAGGTATTGTTGAAAACGCTAAAACCGATTTCCGGATTGAACTTCCGGTCAATACGGATAAATTATTTTAGTTCCCGGCTTTTATGGGGGTATGGGGAAGCAAAGCCGGAGAATTCCGTTTTTTGTGGGTTGAAAACAGGTTTCTTACCGAACGGCAGGAATGTCATGACGAATTCAGTGAAAAATTATGTCTGCACGTTGACGGGGGAACAGGTTTCCCGTTTGCATGTTTTGTTGGTGGCACGAGGTTGGCAACTGGACAGCGTTCCCTATGCGCATTGGCGTGCCCGTCTGGCGGGGACGACGCTGGTTGCTTATCAGTCCGGGAAATTGACGGTACAGGGGGGCGGTACAGCGGATTTTGTACAGTTTCTGCTGGAGCCGGAGATTCTGAAAGAAGTCCGTTTTGGCTATGAGACGGAATTAGCCGAAATGGAAAATCCCGACATGTTCAAACCGCATGCCGGGATTGATGAAAGCGGCAAAGGCGATTTTTTCGGGCCTTTGGTCATTGCCTGTTGTTATACCGATGCGGAAAGTTCCCGCAACCTGTTAGCTGCTGGGGTGACGGATTCCAAAGCGGTCAGTTCAGACAAAAAGATTGCCGTGCTGGCGGACAAAATCAAAGCCGTTTGTGCGGGGCGTTTTAGTCTGGTTGTGGTTGGTCCGGAGTCTTACAATCGGATGTATGAGTCTTTTGGCAATCTCAACCGGCTGCTGGCCTGGGGACACGCCAAAGCCCTCGAAAATCTGCTGGAAAAAGTCCCCGCCTGTCCACGGGCGATATCCGATCAGTTTTCCAACCCCCGCAATGTACTGCAGGCTTTGCAGGAGCGCGGACGCGG
>JBAXYW010000232.1:0-7075 GCA_041670605.1 Lentisphaeria bacterium | reverse complement strand
TATGGAAGTCAAAAAATAATGCTCGTTGCGGAAAATCCATGAACTACTCCTAGGAACGGGGATGGGGCTTAAAATTCACGATATTAACGAAAAAACCTGCTGTGATTATGTTCTGTATCCACTATAAACGCAGTCTCTTCTTATTTTCGATAAGCGTGATCGACTTTGGCGAAAGCCTGCGCAAGCAGATCTGCTTCGGCTTTTCCCCAGCTTTCATAGACGGTCAGGTTAAAACATTCCTGCATGACGGCCATGGCGTTGGGGCAGGGAAAATCGCGGTTGCGCTCGCCCAGATAAAGCGGATTATTCCATGGATGTTTACTGGGGCGGTTCTGAAACCACTCACGCAGGAAAGGGAGGGCTGCATCATAAGAAACCCCCAACGGTACCCCTTCCGCTAGCAAGGCTTCGCAAAATTCTTTTTTGCTGCAGTGGATTTGTTGGGTGTTGACTTTTAAGCGCCACCACCAGAAAGAATGTTCGGCACCTGGTAGCAATTCAGGAATGCAGATGGAAGGCAGTGTTTTTAAACTTTCCTCCAGCATGGCGGCAAATTTACGTCTGTTGGCGACGATTTGCGGAAGTTTTTTCAATTGTGCGCGCCCGATGGCGGCGCCCAGCTCATCGAGATTGCAGTTTAGTGAGCAGAGGACATTTCCATCCGCTTTTGGCAGATTGAACGGTTTGCCACGATCAGCGGCTCGGCGGCAGCGCCAGTAGCGCTCTTCGGTTCTGCAGAACACAGCGCCACCTTGTCCGCCGGTGCAGAAATGTTTCCCGAACATCAGGGAAAAAGCGCCGTAGGTGCCGAATGTACCAACCATGCGTCCATTGATTTTGGCAGCATGAGATTGAGCACAATCTTCGATGACTGGCAGACCCCGGGCTTCCGCGATTTTCAAAATACCTTCGATATCCGCAGGTTCGCCGCCAATATGTGCAACGACGATGGCTTTGGTCAGCGGCGTCAAAGCGGCTTCTACTTCTTTTGCTCCGATGTTGTATTGGCCAGGTGCCGTATCAGCGATCATGGGAATACAGTTATTCATGACAATCGGCATGATGCCCCCGGGATCGGTAACGGCGCTGACAATGACTTCCGAAAAAGGCGGCAGGTCAAGCGCCCGCAAGGCGACAAAAACCGCATTGGTTCCGGAATTCACGCCATCGGCATAACCGCCACCCAGAAAAGTGGCAAATTCCTGGCCAAATTTTTCTTCTTCTTCGCCGTTGTATCCGGGAGCATCTCCGGTTGCAATGCTTTTTTCAAAGAGTCGGTTGGCAGCAGCTTTTTCGTCTTGGCCAAAATGTCTGCGGGTTGGAAAAGCGTTTTGGATCGTTTTAGACCCGCCATGAAGAGCAAGCTGACTGGGATATGACATTTTTCATTCTTTATTAAAGGTGTTCATGTTTCCGGCGGTACGAGCGAACCGTTTCATTCGTTAAGATAAATCATGATCCTTTTTTTTCCAATCCATAAAAGAAAACCAGCATGCCAAACTGGGAAACGCCAACGAGAATCGTTTTTTTTTTATTTTTTGTGCAATAAATTCCTTGTATTTGCGTTATATTAAGATGGTTAACTTTATCGTGATTTCCGAACCGCCGCAGAAATAACCATGGGTTTATGTGAGAAGGAGTTGTGGTGTATTACACTTGATTTTTGTAGAGCGCCGTGTTTTTTTTTGAGGCTGGTTCAGTTCTTATTGCAACAGGTGAATGAATATGCTTTCCGATAATGATACCCTTAAGCTTTATATGCAGAATATTAGCAAATACCCTTTGGTTACACCTGCAGAAGAGGGGACTTTGGCAATCCGAATTGCGAAAGGCGATCCGGAGGCAAGGACGAAATTGATTCGCAGCAATCTGCGTCTGGTGGTCAAGATTGCTCATGATTTCAAAGGGCTTGGTTTGCCCTTGTTAGATTTGATTTCCGAGGGCAATATCGGGCTGATGCGGGCAGTAGAGAAGTTTGATCCCACGAAGGGAGCTAAGCTGAGTAGCTATGCCGCGTGGTGGATCAAGCAGGCGATGCGCAGAGCGCTGGCAAACCAGGCTCGCACGATCCGCATTCCCGTTCAGTCGGCCAGTAAAATCAGTAAAATTCAGGCCGCAAAAATCAAGTTAGCTGAGAAGCTGGGGCGGGATCCCACCGACAAGGAAATCTCACAGGAAGTGAACCTGACGGAACGCACCGTGAACGGGCTTCGTCAAGGAAAAACGACCACCGTTTCGATTCAGGCTCCTTTTCATCCCGGCGAAGAGGGTGAACTTAAAGATATTCTGCCGGATGAGAAAAGTCTTGCGCCGAATGATTTGGTTCAGGATGCGGAAACTCTGAGCCATATGATGAGTCTGACTGATAAACTTGAAGAACGCGAAAGAGTTATTCTGGATCTGCGTTTTGGCTTGACTGGCGAACCGCCCAAAACTCTAGAACAAGTTAGTGCCGCTATCGGACGAACTCGAGAAAGAGTACGACAAATTCAAAACCAGGCTCTGGTAAAACTGAGAAACATGCTGGAATCTGATGGCTTAGAAGTGACGACTCTGCTGGCGGGTGGCGAGGAACGGCTGATGGACCAGAACGTGCTGAATTCAGAGAAATAAAGGCCGGGAATAAGCAGTAAAGACCTGGCAACGGGGAAGCGGGTTGGCGCCCGCTTTTGTAAGTTGTCAGTTGTGGGGGAACGGGAACGGGGACGGGGAGGATCCGGAGCTGGAAGCTCCGGGCACATCCGGTGGGAAGCTCCGGGCACATCCGGTGGGAAGCTCCGGCCACATCCGGTGGGAAGCTCCGGGCACAATGGGGAAAATTCATAATCGGTTAATCAATCTCATTTTGCCCTGTTGGAAAAATCCCCGGATGGCCGGGCGAAGCAAGCCCATTTGGGTGAGTAGAAAAGATTGATTGAAAAAATCTGTAGGTTTATTGTTTTTTTGTATTGAAAATCGCACGTTGTCAATGATATTACTGTTTTGTCGACTTTAACCTGGTTTTTCCAAGGGCTCTCTGATCGGAAGACCCGATAATCCAAGGGTCTTGTTTGAAAGTGACCCTGAACGGCTGGCAACAACTTGTTTTGTGGGTAAAGATTTTTAGCTTCTATGCAAGCTTTTCGGGAATGACTAGGACGTTTGAGACATAGCTCGGAGGCAGCCCGCCAGTCGTATCTTATACTACTATCTTACAGTTTCTTGTTTTTTGTCGAAGTTTTTTAAAGCAACTCATGTGAAGCATTGGGGACGTGTATGTTTGTAGTTCAGCCATCAGGCTGCGTAGCCCCTGCGGGCTTAAGCCCGCATCCACGCTCTCGACGGCTGTTGAGAGGCTCTTTCAGAACATCATTTGTTGGTGTTCTTTAACCCCGGGCTTTGCCTGGGGCTAAGAGGAGGTTTTAGTCCAGCTCATGCCTTAACATCCTCTGAATTAAGGAATAACTGATAGAGTAGAACTTCAAAAGTTGGCAATTTGCGTACTCTGCGGAGGAATTGTTTAGGTTGTGGACGTTATCCACCCCAGGCCTTCTGTGCCTGCATTTATCCTATCAACTCCCCAGATTGTGGATCACCGTCCACTCCGTATTTTTGCGGCAATCCATTGTTTGTCAGGCGAAGCACTTCTTTTGCAAGCGCTGATAATTTTGTGTGCGATCACGGATCGGGTTCTGAAGCGAGCCTGAGTTTTCGCTAAACAGCTCCGAAGAAGTGTCAGAAAATCAATGCTAGACATTTGGTGCCTGAAAGGTCACGGATTGTTCGCGGTTTGATGATGCTTCGGATGGGCAGAATCTTTTTTTAGGATGTTTTTATACTATGATATCTGACAATGATACCATGAAATTATATATGCAGAGCATTGGTCAATACCGGCTGATCTCCCTGGAAGAAGAAGCTGATCTGGCCGTGAAAATTGCGGAAGGCGATGGGGAAGCCAGAGAGACTTTGATCCGCAGTAATCTTCGTCTGGTGGTAAAAATCGCTCATGACTTCAAGGGCTTGGGGCTTCCACTGCAGGATTTGATTTCAGAAGGCAATATCGGCTTGATGCGGGCTGTCGAAAAGTTTGATCCGACGAAAGGAGCAAAACTGAGTAGTTATGCAGCCTGGTGGATCAAACAATCGATGCGGCGGGCTTTGGCCAATCAGGCCAGAACGATCCGAATTCCGGTGCAGTCCGCCAGTAAAATCGGTAAAATCCAAACCGCGAAAACCCGTTTGAGCCAAAGTCTGGGACGTTATCCGACGGATAAGGAAATCGCTTCCGAGATCAATTTGACGGAGCGTACGGTGGTCGGATTGCGTCAGGGAAAAACCTCAACCATCTCTATTTTTGATCCGATTCAAAATGGCGCGGATGGGGAGTTTAAAGATATTATTCCGGATGAAAAAACCTTTTCTCCGGAAGATATTGTGAAGGATGAGGAAACTCTGAACCACATGATGGAACTGACCAGCAAACTCGAAGAACGCGAGAAAGTGATCCTCAATCTCCGCTTTGGACTGCAGGGGGATAAGCCGAAGACTCTGGAAGAAGTCAGTCGTGCCATTGGGCGAACCCGGGAGCGGGTACGGCAAATCCAGAATCAGGCTTTGGATAAGCTTCGGGCTTTATTGAATGAAGAAAAAACCCTGGCCGATTTTGCCAAGAATGTGGAGGATTCTGACGAGGATGATTCTTGATGCCCCCAAAAATATAATCTAGCGGGGATGAAGGTTTCGCTTGCGGACGGGATTTTCTCCCTGATAATGCCAGCAAGTTTTTATTGTGGGGAGGAGATTTCCATGGCTAGGCGTCCAGTCTCAGGGTTGATTTCCTGAAGTCGGACTTTTATTTTTTCTCCCAATTGCAGGCGTTCTCTGGTTCTCACAACGCCGCGTTCATAAAACCGTTCGAGTTCTGCCAACACCAGACTTCCATCCAGGCGGACGATGGTCGCGTCCAGCTCGACGTTCATCCACTCCCGGCGCAAATATTCCAGCAACCAGAAGCGTTTGGCTTCCCGTTCCAAGGCTCGGTTTTGCAGAGTCGTTCGTTCCACATTATCCAGAACAGCGAAGAGTTCCTCTTGAGTATAGGGGGAAGGCCGTTGTTCCAAATGCGCGGTGAGCTGACGTTGGATAACCAGATCGGCATAACGTCGGATTGGAGAGCTGACCTGAGTATATAGATCCAGTCCCAGCCCGGCATGGGGTTCCGGATAGGTCGAAAGACGGGTTCTTTTCATTTTACGTACCGCTTGGTCAAATTCCAGCGGATCGTAATGGGGCGGAGTCTTTACCGGCTTGCTGGGAGGATCCTGTACCCGATAGATGACCGGAATCTGATGACGTAACGCATATTTTGCTGCCAGATGATTGGCCAGGATCATGAATTCACGCACCAGATAATGGCTTAGTGTTTCCTGATTTTCTTCACTGACGCTGATCAGACCCTGCCGTACCGTGATTTTTAGTTCCGGACGGTTCAGATTGACGCCACCCGCTTCTTCCCGTAGGGTCTGAAGAATTGCGGCCAACCGCGAGAGTTCCTGTAAGGCCGATGCGAGTGGATCCTTGCCATCCTTGAGGATTCTGTCAGCTTCCGTATAGGTCAACCTTCTTGAAACCCGGATTTGAGCGGAAGCAAAACACCAATCGATAATATCGCCATCGGAGTTGAATTCCACATGAAAACTCAGTGCCGGTCGCAATTCACCGGCTTCTAGGCTGGCCAAACGGCAGCTCAAGGGGGGAGGGAACATGGTCACTGTCGTGGTTGGCAAGTACAGGGAAAGGGGCCTTTCCACGGCAACATCATCAAGAAGGTCTCCCTTGCGGACAAAACAATTTGGGGCTGCCAAATGGATGCCGACGAACCGCCGTTCTCCCTCTTTGCGAAAAGACAGGGCATCGTCAATTTCCTGTGTACATTCATCATCGATGCTGAAGGCTGTTTCACGGGTCAGGTCGAGACGCTTTTTCAACTCTTCCGGACGATCAGCGAGTCCGACAAGCTCTTCAGCCTGTTGCAGGACTTCTTTGGAAAATCCGGCATGAATTCCATTAACTAGCAGAAATTCATCGGCATCTTCTGGTAAACGAGCAGTAATGCGAAGCAGTTGGAGAGCTGTTTCGCGTGGCGGTCTTTTCGCATTGACATTGGTGAGCAGATTGATGGTATCGCTGTTGAAGCCGTTCAGCAGGTAGTCTTGGCTATGCTGAAGCAACTGCTCCATCTCTTCCGGAACTGGTACCGGGATGGTTTTCTTACCATTCAAAACGTCCTCAAGCCACTCTTTCTGTCGTTCTTTGAGCGCCGCCCGTTCGGCTCGTTGGCGGCGTAAGTTTTCCAGTTCTGCTGCTCCTTCCGCAGTACGGGCAACAAACTCCTGACCCTGGCGCTGAAAATGCAATTTATCTTCAATCAGTCTACGTGCCATTGCAGAGAGCTGCAGGGGAGTGGCTTGTGCAAAATATGCCTGGGTGATTTCGGAAAGTGCAATGGACTCTCCTGCCCGGGGCAACAGTTCTTGCCAGAGTAATTCCAGGTCGATTTCTTCCATCGTTTCCTGAATTTGCAGCTGCAACGTAGCCAACTCGCTTAAGAATATTTTGCCGGCTTGCCCATGGGCAGTTAAAACTTGTTTGGCGGTGATTTTATTGATCTGAGGAGTAACTGCCTGAACATGCAGACGTTCACCGGAAACTTTGACAATGACGCCGAGGCACATCTCATTATTGCCAAAATAATCAAGAATCGTATTTTCCAAGAAGTCCATTCATAGTACTTTCTGCAAACGCTTTGAGAGGTGATGGGATAATAATCCGGTTTCTGAGCCGAAAGGCGAAGGCCGTCTTTGGAGGGAGGGCGTGTGAAACAAGGGCTGTAAGGGGAAGCAAAATGAAGCTTGTGAATTAAGCAGAAAATCAACGGCGTCCACGCCCGGAGCCGCCCGGAAAACGCCCCGCTGCCGGGGACGTTATCTGCAGAATTTCTTTTACATTGTCGCTTAGCACTTCACCGCCGGTGCCGATCTGCTTGCCAAGGTTCTGCAGTAAAATATCCCGTACGGTTTCAGACATTTCGTGC
>JBAXYW010000231.1:0-7076 GCA_041670605.1 Lentisphaeria bacterium | reverse complement strand
AGTTTTATTCACGTCTCCATCGTCTAGTGGCCTAGGACACCGGGTTTTCATCCCGGCAACAGGGGTTCGATCCCCCTTGGAGATGCCATTTGATCCCAGCATATCAAGATGCCGGGATTTTTTTTTATTTAGTCTTTGTGGTTTCTAGAGAGTTTAGGATCAATTCAAAAAAAAAGCATGGTGTACACCATGCTTTATGAGGGAGCAGTTGCCCGATCAGCGGGCGGCTTTTGCTTTTTCAACGAAAAGGCTGAAAGCAGCGGCGTCAGTGACGGCTAGCTCTGCCAGCATTTTGCGATTGATTTCAATGCCGGCTTTTTTCAGACCGTCAATCAACCAGCTGTATTTGAAACCTTGGATACGGCAAGCGGCATTAATGCGCTGCGTCCAAAGAGCCCGATACTGGCGTTTTTTCTGTTTCCGTCCAACAAAAGCATACGCCATTGCACGGTCAACGGAAATATAAGCTTGCCGGATCAGTTTGCTGCGATTGCCGCGATAACCACTCGCCTGTTTGAGGATTCTTTTGCGGCGTAGACGTGAAGCTGGGGCACAAGTGACTCTCATTTTCTATCTCCTTGTTGCGGACCCGTTACCGATCTTTTTCTTTCGGACGGCCCTTTTTGTTTTCATTTCAAACCGTAGGGGAAACTGGCCTTCATGCGGGACATTTCAGTCCCCTTGACTTCCACAGTACGGCCCAGCCGACGTTTACGTTTTGAACTTTTCTTGGTCAGAATGTGACGCCCATTGGCACAATTGTGCATGAATTTTCCGGTGCCAGTTTGCTTGAAGCGCTTGGCAGCCGCTTTTCTCGTTTTCATCTTCGGCATGTTCGTTCCTTCGAATTGCGAGTTTTTTTTTGCAGTCGGCCAAATCCCAAATCTGCAAACATCAGCAGATCGGTTTATGGCATCGCAAAATAAAGCGACCATCCCGGTGAAGGAACGGCAGCTGAAGCAAATAGTCAAACGGTGCAATTCCGTCCTTTATTCGCTGGATTTCTCCGTCATGATTTTCTCTTTTTCTTTGCGATATTGCGGTTTGACCGACAACAGCGCAGTGATGCTTTTGCCCATCCGTTTCGGAGGGGAATCCAAATTGGCAATTTCTTCTACCAATTTCAGCATCCGGTTTAAAACCTGCTGACCAATTTCCGGATGCGCCATTTCACGTCCCCGGAAAGTCAGTAAAAGTCTTACTTTATCACCTCTTGATAAAAAATCAATGATATGCCGGCTTTTTATTTGGAAATCATTATCATCAATGTTTGCATGCAGTTTGATTTCTTTGACTTTGGGTTGTACTTGGGCGCGTTTGGCTTCCCGCTGCCTTTTTGCCTCATCAAACTGATGTTTGCCATAGTCCATGATACGGCAAACCGGTGGATCCGTTTTGGATGGCATTTCGACCAGATCCAGTTCGGCATCTGCAGCCATGGCCAGTGCTGAGTCGAATGTTACCACACCGAGTTGTTCATTGGTCTGAGAGATCAGACGAACTTTTTTTCCTCTTAAGAATCTGTCACCCGTTTTTAGCTGACGCACCTGTTAAAACTCCTCTATTAACCTTGGACTAAGGAGAGACACGCGGCATGTTGCCGCACCTGCAGATCGAAGTGTCAGAAAATCTACCTCCGCACGGGGTTGCCACGGTGGTTTTTTTCCGACCTGATCCGATCCGATCCAACACATCACATGAAAACAATGTACATGAGTTTTAGCAAAAATCACGCCATTTCAGCAATTTCTTTCTGGGCTCTGGCTAGAAAATCCTGGAAAGGAATTGCGCCTTCTTCGCCATTTGCCCGGCTCCGCACGGCAACCGTGCCGGCCTCCATTTCTTTTTCACCAACCACCAGCAGGTAGGGAATGCGCTGCCCGCGAGCTCTGCGGATTTTGGCTCCAATCGGGTCGGCTTCCAGATCAATGCCGGTACGAATCTGGTTTTCCCTCAACTGTGCGGAAATGTGCTTGGCGTACTCCTCGAAATGTTCGCTGATCGGGAGGATACGCACCTGTTCGGGCGCCAGCCAGAGCGGGAAGGCGCCGGCGTAATGTTCGATCAGGATACCGAAGAAGCGTTCCAGGGAGCCGAGTAGGGCGCGGTGCACCATGTAGGGCTGGTGTTTCTGGCCATCATTTCCGATGTAGCTAATATCGAAGCGTTCCGGCAGGTTGAAATCGAACTGGATCGTGGTGGTTTGCCATTCCCGCCCGAGGGCGTCCTTGATTTTTAGGTCGATTTTTGGGCCATAAAAGGCGCCGCCGCCCTCGTCGACATCGCATTCGACGCCTTCGGCATGGACTGCACTGAGCAGGGATTGGGTCGCTTGTTCCCAGCGGGCGGGGTCTCCGACGGCTTTGGCGGGGCGAGTTGCCAAGTAGGCTTTGATTTCTTTGAAGCCGAAGCATTTCCAGATGTACATGCTGAAGCGCAGTACTTCCCGGATTTCGTCTTCGATTTGTTCGGGTGTGCAGATGATGTGTGCATCATCCTGGGTGAAGCCCCTGACGCGCATCAGGCCATGTAGGACACCGGCTTTTTCATAGCGGTAAACAGTACCCAATTCAGCCCAACGGCAGGGCAGTTCACGGTAGGATCGAGGGCGGGACTTGTAGATCATGATATGAAAGGGACAATTCATCGGTTTGACATAGTAGGAATCCCCATCGATCTCCATTGGGGAATACATGCCTTCCCGATAGAAGTCGAGATGGCCACTGGTTTCCCAGAGGGTGCTACGTCCTACATGAGGAGTGTAGAGCATTTCGTAACCGTGGGCGTAGTGAGCGGCTTTCCAGAAGCTCTCAATGGTGTTGCGGATACGGGCGCCATTGGGGTGCCAGCAGATTAGGCCGGGCCCGATTTCTTCGTGCGTGCTGAACAGCTCCATCTCTACCGCAATTTTACGGTGATCCCGCTTTTTGGCTTCTTCCACTCTGGTCAGATAAGACTGCAACTCTTCCTTGCTGGGGAAAGCGGTTCCGTAGATGCGCTGCAGCATCGGATTTTTCTCGTCTCCGCGGAAATAGGAGCCGGCGATCGAAAGCAGTTTGACGGCTCCAATTTGACTGCTGTGTTCGACATGCGGACCACGGCAGAGATCGGTGAAATCACCGCATTGGTAGAGAGAAATCGTTTCGTTTTCCGGAATATCCGCTAAGCGGGAAAGTTTGAAGGTCTGGTTTTTTTCGGCGAAGAGGCGCTGCGCTTCTTCGCGGCAGACTTCCTGACGTTCAAAGGGGAGATTTCGCCCCAGCATTTTCCGCATGGTTTTTTCGATTTCTTTCAAATCGTCATTGCTCAGGCGGTGTTCCATGTCAAAGTCGTAATAGAATCCGTCATCGGTGCAAGGACCGATATCGAATTTCGTATCCGGCCAGAGGGACTGGACGGCTGCCGCCATGATATGGGCGGCGCTGTGCCGCAGTGTATTCAAATCAAAATCAGACATTGTAAACTCCAAAAAAGAGATACCGGGAGTCCGGACAGCAGGCTTTTCAGGCCAAGACTCCCTTGGTAGAAGGGATTTGCTGATTCAGGGTCGGATCAAGATTGACAGCTTGGCGCAGCGCCTTGCCAAAGGCTTTGAAGATGGCTTCTAGACCATGATGATTTTCTTCACAGAAGAGAAGATCAATGTGAAGCGTCATGCCGGAGCTGTTAACCAGAGCCTGAAAAAATTCATGAAAAAGCCGGGTACTGATGCCGCCTGCCTGCCATTCCGGCAGTTGACCCCGCCAAGCCAGATAAGGTCTTCCGGAGAGATCAATCACCACTCTGGCCAGTGCTTCATCAAGTGGAACGTAAGCGGCTCCGAATCGAGTGATCCCGCGCTTGTCGCCAAGCGCCACTTTGCAGGCTTGGCCAAGCGCGAGTCCCAAATCCTCCAGGGTGTGGTGAGCATCAACTTCCAAGTCCCCTTTGCAGGTCAATTGTAAGGAAAATCGGCCATGTCGTGCGAAAGCATCGAGCATATGATTCATAAACGGCACTCCGGTTTCCAGCTGGTTCTTCCCACAATAGGGTTCCAGCCCGAATTCCAAGCGGATGTCGGTCTCATTTGTCTTGCGTTCGATGCTTGCAGTCCTGTTCATGTCGTTTCCCGGTCTATCCATATTTAAAGTCTATATAATATAATCGTTGCAAGCTGCTTGGATACCCAGACTTGAAAAAAAAGATTTTTTTGTGCAAACGCCCTGTCTTCTGTAGTTGCTCACCCGCTGTACTACAAGCCCGAGCTGAAGCCCGCTTTTGACGCAAGCTAAAGATAGGGTGATTTTGTCAAACCGTTTTTAGAGATTTTTCGAGCGATTTTTGAGAAAAGATTTCAGGGTACGATTTGTTATTGACAACTATGCTTCTCATGATTTGCATCAATACCATCATGCAGATACTTGAACTACAAACGCTTGTTTGCCTGTTAGTCCCGTAGGGGCGGCCTCATCGTAGCCCCATTCTCGCTGCGGGGAATTGCGGGAATGCAAATAACATATAAGGCTGAACTACAAACGTGCACGTCTTCGAACGTAACACGTCCCGAAATGACTCCATGGCGCAGGGTGGAATCTTTCGGGAACGGGAACGGGAACGGAGCTGGAAGCTCTGGCCACATTCCGGAGAGGGCCCGGGAACGGGGAGCGGACTGAAGTCCGCCGGGACCACGCAGCCTGAAGGCTGAACTACAAACGTGCACGTACCCGAACGTAACACGTCACGAAATGACTCCATGGCGCAGGGTGGAATCTTTCGGGAACGGGAACGGGAACGGGGAACGAGCTGAAGCTCGCCGGAGCCACGCAGCCTGAAGGCACTGATTTTTTTTCGACAAGAGATTAAGATTGTTTGGCGTTGACATTGTTCAGAAAAAGTCATAGCAAAACTATCAATTCAGATTACATTAACGTTTTACTATGTCAGGAGACAAATACCATGGAGTTCGCGACACATTCCGCCTTAGGCGTATTATTTGAGATCAGTTCGGCAGTGGTACAGGAACGCAATGTTCAGGCTCTGTTGGACAAGGTATTGGAGATTCTCAATCGCAAGATGGGGATGTTGCGCGGAACGATCACGTTGCGGCAGGGGAACTTGTTCATCATTGAGGCTTCGCATGGTTTAGAGGAAGCCGAAAAGAAGCGTGGGCGTTATCATCTTGGCGAAGGGATTACCGGCCAAGTGGCCTCCAGCGGGGTTTCAGAACTCGTTCCCAATATCAGCCGTGATAAACGCTTTCTGGATCGTACCAAGGCGCGCGGCAAGGCCGACAATATTGCGTTTCTCTGTGTCCCGGTTTTCCGTAATGCGCAGGTGGTAGGCACCTTGAGTATTGATCGCAAAGGTAGTGATGAAAAGGCCTTACGGGATGATTTGAAACTTCTGGAAATTATTGGCAATCTCACGGCGGAGGCGGTTGGCGTACGGCAGTTGGAAATCGAGGAACACGAAATGCTGCTGGAAGAAAACCGGCAATTGCGCAGTGCCTTGGACAAGGCTGGCGCTCCCGGCGAGCTGATTGGTTCCTGCCGCACCATGCAGAAGATTTTTGCTCTGATCCGGCAAGTCGCTCCCAGTGATGCCACGGTCTTGATTCGCGGCAGTTCCGGTACCGGAAAGGAGCTGGTCGCTAATGCCATCCGGATGCTCAGCCCGCGCACCAACGGGCCTTTTGTGGTGTTGAATTGCGCCGCTTTGCCGGAAAATCTGGTGGAAAGCGAGTTGTTCGGCCATGAACGCGGGGCTTTTACCGGAGCCTATAATCGCCGGATCGGTCGTGCGGAAGCTGCCGATGGAGGGACGCTTTTCCTGGATGAAATCGGGGATCTCGCGTTGCCAGTGCAGGTGAAGTTGCTGCGTTTTATCCAGAACCGCACCTTCTCCAGAGTCGGCGGCAACTCGGAAATTAAAACTGATGTGCGCTTGCTGGCGGCTACCAGCCGCAATCTAGAAGAACTCATGGCGACAGAAAAATTCCGGGAAGACCTCTACTATCGGCTGAATATTTTTCCTATTGTTCTGCCGGATTTAAAAAATCGTCGGTCGGACATCGTCATGCTGGCTGAGTATTTTCTTAGCAAGTTCAATGTCAAGTATCAGAAGAAGATTTGTCGTTTGTCTACGCCGGCCATCAATATGCTGATGTCCTATCACTGGCCTGGCAATGTCCGGGAGCTGGAAAACTGCATCGAACGCGCTGTGCTGACTGCCAGCGATGAGTGTATTCACGGGTATAATCTGCCGGCTTCGCTGCAGACTGGCAAAGAGTCCGGAACCGAACTGTTGCCGGAAGGGCAGGCCTCTTTCAACACAATGGTTGCTTCCTATGAACGTGAACTGATTGTGGAGGCTTTAAAGCGTAGCAACGGCAATATGTCGGCGGCCGGACGTGACCTCGGACTCTCCCCCCGTGTGATGCATTATAAAGTCAACCAATATGGCATTCTGACGGAGTGGTTTAAACAATCCGCAACCCGGAAATAAGGGGTCTTCCTCTGCTGGGAGGAACAGCCAACTTTTATGAAGAAAACCAGGCTTTCCATGCAGGAACTGTCGTTGCGGCTTACCCGCGGACGTCGCTTTTTCTGGATTCTATGCGGCATTACGATCCTGGGCTTTATACTCCGTCTGATCGTCAGCTGGGAATTGTACGATACGTCCGCGGTTCAGAATCCGCTGCTGGAAACGGATATGGCGACCTATCGGCGCCTCGCCCTCGAAATCTGCCAAGGAAACTGGCCGGTTTTTTTCGATTATCAGCCTTTTTATTACAGTCTTTTTCTGCCTTTGCTGTATTTTTTTTCGCCTTCCGGCAGTCCATTGCTGGTGATATTTGCTCAGATTTTGTTAGGAACAGCGGCGATATGGCTGTGCGGGATCACGGCTGCCAAACTGTTTGGCCGGCGTGCAGGCTGTTTGGCCGCTTTGTTGCTGGCGGCCTCGCAGTATCATATTTTATATACTCCCTATTTGTTGTTGGAAGTTCTGCAGAGCTTCTGGATGGCACTGATTCTTTTCTGGAGTTTGCGAGTCTGCCGGAAAAATGCTCTATTGGACTGGGCTTTGCTGGGCTTGTT
>JBAXYW010000230.1:0-7083 GCA_041670605.1 Lentisphaeria bacterium | reverse complement strand
TTGCGGAGACTGACAGAAAATCCAAGTTACCCAACGAACCGTACACGGAACCGGATACTGCCCTTATATCATCGGCAGATATAACGGTGAAATCCTACGGTTTTCCACCACGTTTCCTCACGCTTTGATCAAAAACCGGAACTTTTAGATGGCAGAAAAACCGGAACTTTTAAAAGGCGTCTAACAGTGCGAGTTCAGGTGGTGGAGCGGAATATTCAGGCGTTGCTCTTACCAGGCGGAGCACTTTGCAATCGGGAGGCAATTTATTCCTCAGACTTTGACCGTAACGCTTTGCTGGCTCGATGGATTTCCCCACAAGCATAGATAAAAGGTGCCGCATGAGCGATATACTGTTCAGCTCCTTTACCGAACGTGGGAGTGTCACCAAGAATTCCAGCATACCGGGAACCCGTGGGCATCCCCATGTATGGAGGGATATCCGCCGGAGGATCTGGCCAGATTTTGTTGATTTTCGGCCAGACTGTATTAATCAGAGCATGTTGAGTGCCGCCGGGATATTGACCATTTTCATGACCAGTAAAACCGGGAGCACTGACACAAAAAGCGTTTTGTTGCCGCCAACCAATTCCTGCAATTGCTGATACCCCGCATGGATTCAGCCCGGCGCCCCAGAGTATCTGTGCTTCTGCCAAGCGCAGTAATTTCTCATCGGCCAACACTTCTGCACAGGAAGCCAGCGCACCGGCAAAATAATACCGGTATGAAATATCATAAGAACTGCCTTCAGATATTTTACAGAAAATGCCATCTTGTAAACGATATTCTCTGACTTGTTCGAAGGTATCCGGTTCACAGAGCGGCTGCAGAACCTGATCACAATGCCGACGCAATAATTTTTTTACTTCCTCGGCATTTTCCGGATAGCAGCGTGCATATTCACAAAGCGCCAGAATAGGCTGAAACTGCCAAAGCGATTCGGAATCATAGTTGTGGTTCCATCGCACCCAATGCGTCTCATCTCGGAAAGCACGTACAACTTTTTCCAATTCTTCCTTCACCGAGAGAGTCCGGTGAAATGGGTAGTTCACCTGTTCCATTGCCAGAGCCAGTAAAAGAGTGTACGGGGCGATCGATTCATTGTCGATACTATGATCATTACTGAAGTAGCGAATCACTTGGTTGGCACAGTTTACATAGGTGACAGCTTTTTCCTTTGGTAAATTCCGAGCCGATCGAAGGAGGGCGATGGCAGCTGCCATTGAGGGATGAATCCATAACCCCGGGCTGATGATCCGATTGTCCGGTGTTTGCGGGTCCCCATCAGTCTGTAGGTCGGCTCTCACGGTGACACTATGGTCCGGATAGCTCTTGACGGTTTGAATCAGGCGCCCATCCTTGCCTTGTCCTCTGAGCTGGTAATCCAGACCCCAGAGCATTTCTTCCCAAACTCTGGGGTTCTTGCTGGTATTTTCCCAGAACATTGACATCGCCCAAGAACTGTGGATGACATTCCAATTGAAGATATTGTTGTCACCGGCATCATGCCATCCGCCATGCAACGGGAAATGGATTCGTTTTCCGTTAAGCAGAATATCCCCATCATCGCTATGGCAAGGAGGGTGCCAACCGGGTACTGCAGTACCGCAACGGACGATCGGATAATATTCCGTGATTACAAAATTCCCCAGCCATTGGTATAGGTCGTCACGTATTTCCCAGACTGGTGTCCGCTGGGTTTGTCCATCTGCAAAAATCACTTCCAAGGTATAGCGTCCATTTTCCTGCAGGTCGGAGAAGTCGATACTCCAGATTTCCCGGTTCCATAAACTGTCTGCCAGTTGAACCGATTCATTCAAATACCATGGTTGCCTGCCAACGTGTTGCAGCATACCGATCTTAATGGGACGATTATCCGCTTTGCGGATTATGTACGTGCCTGGTTCCTGGTTGCGGCTGAATACCACCGCGTTTTTTCGACCTAAGCGGTCATATCCGGCTTGCGAGACGAAAATCTCGACTGGGACTTCGCCACGAATTTCGCAGAAGAAATCATCGACACTGATTTGTCCGGTTCCGGAAAATTCCATGGCGAATCCGATGCAATCTGCGGTTCGGGGTGGCATTGCCGTCAGGCTGACTTGCCGCCATTGTCCATCCGGCTCGAACCACTCTCCGAAGGAACATCCGGCATACTCATGCTGGTAGCGTCGCTTTGCGATGGCGCATTCCTTGATAATATCCGCTTTATATTGCACATTATAGCGCAACCACAACAATTTTGGCCGAATGCGGCAGTTTCCCTCAGCCTTGACTTTGAACGTCATGCGGTAGGGGCGGTCCCAAGTAATACTCGCATTGACTTGGCTGCGCAGGGTCGCTATTTCGATACTTGGCGGCAGAATAATACCATGCTTTCCTTCCTGTGCAGCGGCAGAAGATTGTTTTGCTGCAATTCCTGAACTGACTTCCCACCAACATAATTCCGCTTTTTCATTGGTGTATTCCAGACCTGGATTGGCAACAAGATTATATGGGCTGGAATAATACCCTTGCCGGGATCGGTCGAAGTCAATATGCCGCGGCACCAACTGATAGTCCGAAAGCAGTTGTTGACCGGTGGCATCATAAACAGTTATGGCACTGATGCGAGCTGGCAATTCGCTATTGGCCTTCAAACGAAGGACAAGTTTGCCGTCCGTACTCTGAACCGGCAGGTTTTTGCGGCACCAAGAAAGCGCTTTGCTTTCGGCTCGGATATCGAAAGCTGTCAAGCGTTTTTCGCCATTGATCCAGACATCGAAAAGGCGCTGCCCGGCTTCTTGAATCAGGTTCGTTTCCTGGTCAAAGGATTCCGCAAAAGTCAATCCCAGCTGATAATTTCCGGGTGTCAGTGGCAGGATGATGTCACAGTCATAGCCGCCGATATTGCAATCGCCGGCAGCGGAGAGTTGATTCGGTCGGTAGGTGAGGGCATCGGTCCAGAACAAAGGGGACATCGCCCGAGGCAGGAATTCCGCCGCCTGATATTGGGCTCGGACTGTACCCGGCAGCAAAGCCAGAGCATCCAGAGAAATAAAACCGCCAGCCTGGTGTTCGAGAATTAAATCATGTTGGCCGGCTTCCATTTCAACGCATTCCGCAAAGCGATTCAGCTGGCCTCGTTTTCCGCCTGGATGATTGCCGTCTATAGTGTATTGGCGTAACAATTTACCATCCAGAGAAAGCGCAATATGGTTTTGTAGGTTCTTGCTGTTTGCAAAGGCGGTAATAACCGTATATGTCCCGGGTTGGGGAACTTTAAAAATTATTTTCACTTTTTGTATACGGGCGTTGCCACCGCTGCGGTTTTGCGTTGAAAACATGGAACAGAAGCTTGTTTTCCAGTCCTCTTCCTCCACCCGGAACTCCAAGCCTGTGTTTGCAATGTTCAGGCGTGTCGGAAATTCCGTATTGGAACCATTCAACTGACCGATTTTCCAGATAAAGTCGGTATCAGGATAAACGTTTTCCCAGTCCAATCCCGCCAAGGCTGTAGAAAGGGGTTCAGCTATCCCGGCAACCGGCTGAAATTTTTCTTTGCTGGCAACCGGCTGAAATGTTTCTGCTGTCAAGCCTAGCAACTCGTCTTTTTTCTCTGGGGCTTCTCGGCAATATACTTGCCGTACTTGCAGGTTGCCGGCAGCATGAAACGCGACCCGAAGTCGCAGACTTTTTACCGGTTTAGGAGGTAACCAGGACTGATTGCGTTGTTTCCACTGATCGGTTTCCAGACCAGTCTGCAAATTACTAATCACCACCCATTTTCCCTGGCTGTCATCCTGGTAGATGATATCTGTCAAGCCAATAAAGCAGTGCCATGATTCTGCTTTGAAATTCGGAGTTCCCTGAAGTTCACAACCAAATTGCAATGGTGTGATTTGAGTCTGTTGGAAGACGATCGGATTGCTGCAGGATTCCGCGCTGATACTTCCGTCGTTGACAAAGGATAATATGTGATCCGTATATTGTACACAGGGAGTGGATTTTTCGTTGATGTGCCAGTCGCTGATGAACTCCTGCGCCCAGCCGGAAAAAAGAGCGCTGCTTAGTATACATACAATTAGTCGTTGCATAGAAAATTCTCCTTCTTAATACCTTACCCGGAAATTATCTTCCTTCAGCATCACCTCCACGCCGCCAGCACTGGCGTGGCCGTCGACCCAGGCAAAACAAGCCTGATTGCCATGCGGATAATACGGCACCCAATAGATATTATGTGTTCCAGAATTATACTGCCGGATTTCATTGTTTCCGGTTACTGCAGTGGTATCCAAGGGATCTGCAGTAACAGAACGATCCCCACCCTCGGTAATCATTATCACGCTGCTTGCATTTTTAATTCGTGAGGCTTGTGCAATTACTCCAACTGCACCTCCATATTGTTGCAGGCCACTTGTTGCATTACTGGTTCGTGAACAAAGATTTTTGGAGAATGAGTAATTGCAATTGTAAGACTGTGGATTGCTGGAGGAAGCTCCATCATAGTAAGGGTAGACACTTGACGGGCAAAAATGAATTTTGCTTCCCTGTAAACCAGGTTCAGCAATATAGCCGTTGTATGCTAGAATTCCGTTCCAACGTTTTGTTTTGCCATCCGGATACTTCCAATACCAAGGCGGGAAGAAATCATTTTCGGAGTCGTGCGTATACATCAGGTTGGCAGAGCCCAGTTGCCGTAGGTTATTTAAACAGGTGCTCTTTTGAGCCGCCTGCCGGGCTTTTGATAAAGCAGGCAACAACATCGATGCCAAGATCGCAATTATTGTAATAACAACCAGTAACTCAATCAGTGTGAATTTAGAACGCATAATGAAATTTCCTTTTGCTTTTCAGATGCTTTGTCATCTTTTGGTTAGTCGATGTATGAAAAGGATATGGGCTTTGTTCACAATTTTTTCAAGCATTTCTCATGTCAGAAGAATCAACGATTGATGGTGCCAAGTCTGGTGACGTAGGCCTCAGCGGCACCTAAGAACGCCGAATTAAACGGGTTGGTACGCGGACGATATAACGGCAATCATCCGGTTTATCAATGCAATACAATAACAAATCGACTGCTTTTTGCGCAATGATTTTCCGGGGATAATCAATACTGGTCAGTATCGGATGACCGAATGGAGTATAATGTTCTGCTTCCAGATTATCAATGCTGACCAGCTGATAATCGTGCTGCAATTGCATGCCTTGATCCTGGAAAGCTTGGATCAATAACAATGCGACGATGTCGGAAGTGCAAAATATCATATTCCCACGTATTTTTTCAGCTAATTCAAGACCTTTCTTGTATACTTCTATGCCCTGTATGCTGCGTTCTGCGAAGGCGATTTCTTCTTTGATCATGATTGGAGCTGCAACGTCAGAAATAGCCTGTAAAAGCGCATGCCGTCGGCTCAAGCCATTTTGATGAGTTTCATAAAAAAGGATCAGTTCATGACAGTTTCGTGAAAGTAAGAAATCAACCGCCTCCCGCATTCCTGTTCCTAAGTCGCTGCTGACCTGATGAAAAGCGGCATCTCCGAGACCGTCGCGCAGATACAACACGACCGGGATTTTTAGTTTCGCCAGTATGCCCTCGGTCAGCGGGTCGCAACAGGAAGCACTCAGTAGAATCCCATCGACTCCGCGCAATTCACGACGGGCGGTTTCTTCCTGGCAAATATCGCCATAAGGAAGCAAACGAATCTGGTGCCCCAGTTTGCGAGTATAAAGAATCATGGTTTCAGAAAAGGTTGTAATCGCGGCATTATGCGCTGGGTCGTTATAATTGAAACTGTCAATAATGGCTAAACAATGGCTGACACGGGCAGTCTGTTTGGAACGGATGTTTGGAGCAACATAGGAACCGCAACCCTGTTTTCGGATAACCAGTCCTTCTGATACTAGAAAATTCATGGCTTTATTCGCCGTTAAGGGAGCAACCTCGAAACGTTTTGCCAACTTCAGATTGGATGCTAACAGGGTGCCAGAAGGAAATTTGCCGTTCACAATATCTTGACGTATGCATTCACTGATCTCCTGAGCCTTGTTCTGGCGTTGGCCACGAAGTCTATCTGGGATAATGATTTTGTCTAATCCCTGAGCCATTTTCGATTTCCTGTATACAGGTTTTTTGGGAAGCAAATTCAATTCTTTAATTTTAATATATAATCAGTAAATGACTTGTCAACTAAACTTTTCCAAATGTTTGTTGGATCTAGATAACATAAAGGAAACTTTAAGGTATAAGACAGTTCTTGGTATTAGTTGTTAATGCCTATATTTCAAATGTTTGATAATATATATCTATTTTTTTTACTTGTATAGAAGTCTTATTACTGATTAATGAAAATTGATATATAAAATCATCAACAGATGTCTTCCTGAGTCGGTTCTGGTATGTTGATCCTCTGGAAGATGAAAACACTTTTTTTTGTAGACTTTTGCAAAGTGCATTTCCTTGCTTTCATAGTAAACGCAGGAGTTACCCCTCTTGTTGCGCCAGCGTCTGGCCTATTGGCGCCAACTTAAGCATCTGTTTTGTTGTAGAGGGGGTAAAAGCAGGTGCCGCAGGCCTCTGCGGCACCTGAGACGTGTTTCAGTGCTGCCACCGGTCTCATGCTCACACAGGGGCTTGCATGAGCTACTTCCGGACAATCTCTTTTTGCAAAAAAAACGTACGGAATGCCAGTAAGTAATATGGCTTCATACTATTGAGACTTTGGAGCCTGGCAGGCTGGAAGCCAGAAGCTGCGACGGGATAATTTTAAAGGTAGTGCGTATGAGCGGACAGTGGCCGGGGAAACCGCTTAAGTTCGCGTAAAAGGGGGTTCGAGTCACAACTTATTTTTCCCGGAAGGCGTTTTTGCCGTGGCGGATTTCGCGGATTCCGCGTTTTCCGGTAATGACTTCAACGATATCGAAGCGGATTGCTACTTCCGGGGAGCCGATTTCTCGCAGATAGCGACGTGCTCCCCGCAGGATATGATGGCGTTTTTCTGCGTTCACGGCTTCCGCCGGTCGGATTCCGGGTTTATAGTGTCGCGTTTTGACTTCGACAAAACAAAGTACGCCATCTTCGCGGACAACAATGTCGATTTCATTTTT